>JAAYBJ010000012.1 GCA_012730105.1 Candidatus Hydrogenedentota bacterium | reverse complement strand
CCGAACGCGTCGTTGTCAGCCAACTTCACAAATCACCTGGTGTGTCTTTTGAGCATAAAATTCATCAAAACGGGAAAACGCTGCTCTGTGCCCGGATAATTCCCTATCGGGGCGCCTGGCTTGAGTTTGAATACGATCTTACCGATTATCTTTGGGTAATAGTCGACAGGCGCAGCAAATTGTTGGCGACGACATTTCTGAAATGCTTCGGTATTTCCGAGCCTGCGGAAATCCTGAAACTCTTCTACAATGTTGAAACGGTAACCTTCAAACGCACCCGTGTTTTGATCGAAAAAAAGAGTTGCGCCCCGGAAGACCTTGAGGGACGCTATCTCGCCGAAGATGCGATTGATCCTGAAACAGGCGAAGTGCTTGCTGAAGCCGGTGAAGAACTGGCGCCCCATATCATTGGCCGCATCATGGCCTCCACTGTTCAGGAAATATTTATTATCGCAGCGCAAGACTTGGTACAGGATCCCTCCATACTGGTAACCCTGCAGCAAGACAAGTCCGTTACGGAAGATGATGCGCTCCGCGAATACTATTCCCGAAGCCGCCCTGGAGATCCCGCCACCGCGGCCACGTGCAGAACCTTCTTCCAACGGACATTTTCAGATCCTTCCCGGTATGATTTCGCCGCCGTGGGCCGGTATAAGATAAACAGAAAATTGGGGCTGCAGATAGATCAAAACAACAAAACACTGACCTTGGAAGACGTTTTGAAGACGATGCAGTATCTCTCAAAACTGCGCAGCGGAGAAGGCGTCCTTGACGACATCGACCATCTCGGCAACCGGCGCGTGCGTTCCATAGGCGAACTTTTGTCCAACCAGGTACGTACCGGGCTTGTGCGCATGGAACGCACGGTTCGCGAACGCATGAATTATCAGGATGAAGAGAATCTTACTCCGCAGAACCTTGTCAATCCCAAACCGGTAAATGCCGTAATAAAAGACTTTTTCGGCCGCAGCCAATTATCCCACTTCATGGATCAGATTAATCCGCTTGCCGAATTAACCCACAAGCGCAGACTTAGTGCTTTGGGGCCGGGCGGACTGAGCCGGGAACGGGCAGGATTCGAAGTTCGTGACGTTCATCCCACGCATTATGGCCGCATTTGCCCCATCGAAACACCGGAAGGTCCGAATATCGGCCTTATGGCATCTTTGGCAACCTACGCGCGCATCAATGATTTCGGCTTTCTTGAAACCCCCTACCGCAAGGTTGAAAACGGGCGCGTATTCACTGATCAGATCGAAATGCTTTCCGCGTACGATGAGGACAATTATACCATCGCCCAGGCAAACGCCCCGTTGAACGAAAAGGGCCGTTTCCTCCGCAACCTCGTATTCTGCCGCCGGCAGGGTGACTTTCCCCGTGTTCCGCCGTCCGAAGTGGATTATATGGACGTTTCCACCAAGCAAGTTGTCAGCGTGGCAGCGGCCTTGATTCCCTTCCTGGAACATGACGACGCGAACCGCGCCCTCATGGGTTCGAACATGCAACGGCAGGCGGTGCCGCTCCTCAAGGCGGAATCTCCGCTGGTGGGCACAGGTCTTGAACACGTTACCGCCCGCAATTCCGGCACGGTCGTCTGCGCACTCCGGGACGGTGTGGTGGAGTACGCCGACAGCGAAGTAATACGGGTCAGGGCAAAACAGCGCAAAAACGACAATCCGTTCCGTTCGGATGAGGATGTGTATGTCCTCAAGAAATTCGCCCGATCCAACCAGAATACCTGTATCAACCAGAGTCCGATTGTGCGCAAGAACGACAAGGTCAGCGCTGGCGACATTATCGCCGACGGTCCCGCCGTGGACAATGGCGAGCTTGCCCTTGGCCGTAATGTCCTGGTGGGGTTCATGTCCTGGGACGGCTACAACTTTGAGGACGCCATCGTACTCAGCGAAGACTTGCTGAAGGAAGACGCTTTTACGTCCATCCATATCGATGTTCATGAAATGGAAGCGCGCGATACCAAACTGGGCCCGGAAGAGATCACCCGGGACATACCGAATGTGAGTGAGGAAGCGCTGCGCAATCTGGATGACGATGGCATCGTAAAAATCGGCGCGAAAGTTACTCCGGGCGACATCCTGGTCGGGAAAGTGACACCAAAAGGCGAAACGGAGCTTGCGCCCGAGGAAAAACTGCTCCGTGCGATCTTCGGCGACAAGGCCGAAGATGTTCGCGACGCCTCGCTCTATGTCAAACCCGGCTCCGCAGGGGTGGTAGTGGATGTCAAGGTCTGCAGCAGGCGTGATAAGGGCGCTGACAGCCAGACCAAGAAAGCCCTCAAAAAGGAAATTGCCCGTATTGAGCGCGAATACAATCAACGGATTACGGAGATCAGGGAAACCTTTGAATCTCTGGTGCGGGATGACCTAGTAGGCCTGAAAATCCTTGAAGACGTTTATGATTATCAATCGGATGAAATGTGCCTTGAAAAAGGCAAGAAAATCCGTGCCAAGCAGTTGAACACCGTGGATTACGCCCTGCTCGCCAGGCTTAAGGTTGAGGACAAGAAAATCCAGCAGAAGGTATCGCGTCTGGTTAACTTGGCGGCCATGGAAGAGGCCAAATTGATCTCGGTCCGCGACGCCCAAATCGAACGACTTAAAAAGGGCGACGAACTGCCACCTGGTGTCAACAAATCCGTGAAGGTTTACGTGGCGATCAAGCGGCGCATGTCCGTGGGTGACAAAATGGCCGGACGCCACGGCAACAAAGGTGTGGTGGCCAAAATTGTTGCACGGGAAGACATGCCATTTCTTCCTGACGGCACGCCGCTTCAAATTCTGCTGAATCCCCTCGGGGTACCCTCCCGCATGAACGTGGGCCAAATCCTTGAAACACAGCTTGGCTGGGCGCTCAAGACGCTTGGCATGAAAGTGGCTACCCCTGTGTTCAACGGCGCTACGGAAGACTCTATAACGGATTATATGCAGAAGGCCGGCCTGCCTGGAAACGGCAAGGTTCGCCTGCGCGACGGACGCACGGGTGATTACTTATATCATGAGTCGTTCGTAGGCCAGATTTATATGATGAAATTAAACCATCTGGTTGATGACAAGATTCACGCCCGCGCGATCGGCCCCTACTCCCTGGTGACCCAGCAGCCGCTTGGCGGCAAGGCGCAGTACGGCGGTCAGCGTTTCGGTGAAATGGAGGTGTGGGCCCTTCAGGCCTACGGCGCCGCCTACACGCTGCAAGAGTTGCTTACCATTAAGTCCGATGACATTCAAGGGCGCACGAAAGCCTATGAATCCATAGTAAAAGGCGATTATGAAGTCGAGCCGGGAACCCCGGAATCGTTTAATGTCCTGGTACGTGAAATGCAAAGCCTATGCCTGGACGTAATTAAATTGGTTAAAGCCGACTCCGTGTCGGACAATGACGAAGAGAATACGGAGGAGTAATTCATGGCTAAATACGTACCTACGACCGGCGATTTTTTTGATGCAATTCAAATCCGTATTGCCTCGCCACAAGAAATTCTGAAATGGTCCAAGGGAGAAGTGAAGAAACCTGAAACCATCAATTACCGGACCTTCAAACCGGAGAAGGACGGGCTTTTCTGCGAGCGCATTTTCGGACCTGTAAAAGACTGGGAATGCGGCTGCGGCAAGTATAAAAAAGTCAAGCATCGCGGCATTACCTGCGACCGTTGCGGTGTGGAAATCACCGAATCCAAGGTCCGCCGCGAACGCATGGGCTGTATCAAACTCGCGGTGCCCGTCACGCACATCTGGTTTTTCAAGAATACCCCCAGCATTATCGGCGCTCTCCTTGATCTTTCCATCCGCACTCTCGAGCGCATCATCTATTTCGAAAATTTCGTTGTCATCGATCCGGGCGACACCCCGCTCGAGAAAATGAAGGTGTTGTCGGAAGACGATTACCAGGAAGAGCGTGAAAAATATGGCGCCGATCGTTTTACGGCGCTTATGGGCGCAGAAGCCATCAAGCGGCTGCTTCAGGAAATCGACTTGGATGCGCTTAGCGCTGAACTGCATTCCCAATTCCTGACTGCCACCTCGCAGCAGGTGCGGACAAAATCCATCAAGCGGCTCAAAATTATTGAGGCGCTGCGCAAATCCGGCAATGATCCGGCTTGGATGGTGTTGGACGTCGTGCCTGTCATACCGCCGGACCTGCGTCCCCTGGTGCCGCTGGACGGCGGTCGTTACGCCACAAGCGATTTGAACGATTTGTACAGGCGCGTCCTCAACCGCAATAACCGCCTGAAACGCCTCCTCGAACTTCGCGCTCCGGAAGTGATCTTGCGAAACGAAAAGCGCATGCTCCAGGAAGCTGTGGATGCCCTCTTTGATAACGGCCGCCACGGGCGGGTGGTGCTTGGCAGCAGCGGCAACCGGCCGCTCAAGTCGCTGAGCGACATGCTCAAAGGGAAACAGGGCCGTTTCCGGCAGAATTTGCTGGGCAAACGCGTGGACTATTCCGGCCGTTCGGTCATCGTCGTTGGTCCCGATCTGAAATTGCATCAGTGCGGCCTTCCGAAACGAATGGCGCTGGAACTGTTCGAGCCCTTCATCATTCACCTGCTCAAGGAACGCGGCTTTGCGACAACAATCAAGGCTGCCAAACGGTCCATTGCCCAAGGCAAGGAAGAAGTATGGGATATTCTTGAAGACGTTATTCGCGATCACCCCGTGCTGTTGAACCGAGCCCCCACGCTGCATCGCCTGGGCATACAGGCCTTCCAGCCCGTGCTGATCGAAGGCAATGCCATCCGGTTGCACCCGCTAGTCTGCCGCGCATTCAACGCCGACTTCGACGGCGACCAGATGGCGGTGCATGTGCCCCTGTTCCCCGCAGCCCAATTGGAAGCGCATCTGCTGATGATGTCCTCGTCCAATATTTTCGCCCCGTCAAACGGCTTGCCCGTAGTGACTCCCAGCCAGGACATCGTGCTGGGCATCTCTTGGATGTGCCGTGAAGCGAAGGGTGTCAAGGGCGAATGGAAAGCGGCATGGACGGGCCCCAAGGGCGAAATCTTGAAGCCCGGCCAGGTTTTTTCCTCTTCTTCAGAAGTTTCGCAAGCCTATGAATCCGGCGCAGTAGACATTCATGCCCACATCAAGCTCCGTTTTGAAGGCGAAATAATCGATACAACTGTGGGGCGCGTCCTGCTCGCGGACGAACTCGCTCCTGAAGTGACCATCCACGACGTAAACCGGCCGCACGACCAGGGAACTGTCGGCGATATCATCGCCAAATGCTATGCCAAAAACGGCCACCACCGCACAGTAGCCCTGCTGGATCAATTAAAACGGGTCGGCTTCAAATATGCCACATCGTCCGGCCTGTCAATCGCCTTGGAAGATATGGTTGTTCCCGCGAAGAAGGCCGAACTGCTTGCCAAAGCCGAAGCAACGGTACAGCGCATAGACCAGATGTATCGCAGCGGGCTGATTACGGAAGGCGAGCGCCGTCATAAGATTATTGACGAGTGGACCAACACGGGCGACCAGGTTACCGAAGCTATGGTAAAGACCATGAGGGATAACCATCAGGGCTTTACCGGCATCTATCTGATGTATGAATCGAAAGCGCGCGGCAGTAAATCCCAGATTCGCCAGTTGGCGGGCATGCGCGGTCTGATGGCAAAACCATCGGGTGATATTATCGAATCCCCCATCATGTCCAATTTCCGGGAAGGGCTCAGCGTAATTGAGTACTTCATTTCTTCCCACGGCGCGAGAAAGGGGCTTGCCGATACCGCATTGAAAACCGCTGATGCGGGATACCTTACACGGCGTCTTGTCGACGTTGCCCAGGACGTTACGATTGAGGAGCACGACTGCGGCACGATCAACGGAATCTGGGTCGAACCGCTTATTGAAGGGGCCGAAGTCATTGCCCCCCTGAATGAGCGCATTGTCGGCCGTTATGTGCTTGATGACTTATACTTGCCCGACGAACCGGATCCAGTCGTCCGGGCTGATGAAGAAATTACCGAAGAAGCGGCAGCCAAAATCATGGCGGCCGGCCTCCCGGGCGTTACCATCCGCTCCGTGTTGACCTGCCAATCATCCCAGGGTGTTTGCGCTTTATGCTACGGCCGTAATCTTGCCACAGGTAAACTTGTGGAGATGGGCGAGTCCGTGGGTATCATTGCCGCGCAGTCCATCGGCGAACCCGGCACGCAGCTGACCATGCGGACCTTCCATATCGGTGGTGCGGCAAACCGCCAGGTGGAGAGCCCGGATATTCGCGCCAATGACAGCGGGCGCACGGAATTCAGAAATGTGCGCACCGCCGTTAACCGCGCAGGCGAGACGGTGGTCGTTAACCGCGGCGGCGAAATCGCGATCCTGAACAATGACGGCAAAGAAATACAGCGTGTGGCCCTCTCCCCCGGCTGCCAGTTACGCTGCGAAGACGGCTCCAAAGCGACAAAAGGCCAGGTTCTTTTCACGCGTGACCCCTATAACATCAATATTGTGGCCGAGAAATCCGGCGTGATTCGTCTTGAAGGCATGATTCAGGGCGTTACCATGCGCCGCGAAACGAATGCTGAGACCGGACAGGAAGAAATTGTCGTTACCGAACACAAACACGACCTGCATCCTCAGATTACCATCCTGGGCAAAGACGATGAGGTGCTGGCATTTACGACAGTGGCGTCCGACACGCATGTACAGGTAAAAGACGGAGATCATGTACTCGCCGGCGATCTTTTGGCAAAAACATCACGCCAGTTCTCCAAGACCAAAGACATCACCGGCGGTCTTCCCCGCGTGGCCGAACTGTTTGAAGCTCGGCAACCCAAGCAGCCTGCCATTATCAGCCATATCGATGGGATTGTTGAACTTTCCAGCACCACCCGCGGTCTCCGCAAGGTACGCGTATTGCCGCCGGTCGGCAAGGAGCGGGAATACACCATTCCGCCCGGAAAACATCTTAACTTCCATACGGGCGACCGCATTTACGCCGGCCAGCGTATTACTGACGGGCCCATTATTCCACAAGACATCCTGGAAGTGCAGGGTGAAGACGCCCTGCGCAAATATCTGCTTGATGAAGTGCAGCAGGTTTACCGCCTTCAGGGCGTGCGAACCAACGACAAACACATTGAAGTAATCATCCGCCAAATGCTTCGCAAGGTGCGCATTAAGTCGGATCCGGGTGATACGCCTTTCCTCGCTCACGAGGAAGTTGACAAGGTGCGCTTCGCCGAAGTCAACGAGGAAACACGCCGCCGCGACGGGCGTCCAGCGGAAGCGGAACCCGTGCTTCAAGGCATTACTAAAGCCGCTTTGAGCACGGACAGCTTCATTGCGGCAGCCTCGTTTCAACAGACCACAAGGGTATTGACAGAGGCCTCCATAAGCGGCAAAAACGACTATCTGGATGGACTAAAAGAAAACGTGATTATCGGCCACCTGATACCGGCCGGCACGGGCAGTCCACACTACCAGAGTTCCAGGCCGAAACTTCCTTCGGATGATATCGACGAGCACCTTCTTGTTGGTGACGAAGAAAACGGTGATATTGCCGGCGAGCAGGAGATCGGTTAGCGTCCTTCCCTGTTGCCTTTAAGATGCGATCTCATACGGGAGATTGACCATGGACAAATGTGTGTTCAGGTATTTGGGCCTTGTGCTTCTCACGGCCGCGGGCCCAGGCACTTATGTCTGCGCTCAACAGGCCTTTACAGACGGCATCGTCGCCATTGTAGCGGGAGAGCCCATACTTCGAAGCGACATCATGCAGGAAATCCTTCCCAAGATGCAGGAAGTAAGCGCTTCCGCGACACGGGAGGAAATCGAAAGCCAATTGGAGCCTCTTTTTCAGGAATCCCTTGAACAGGCGATCGAGCACTTCATCCTGTATAAAGAGGCAAAGACGTTGGGCGTTGAAATAAGCGACGCGGATGTTGAGAAACACATTGCCGACGTACGAAAGCAGTATGATTCAACGGAAAGTTATCAAAAAGCCCTCGGAACGGCCGGATACACGATGAGCGACTTCCGTGAACGTATGCGCAGACAGATGATGGCAATTACCGTAAGCATGTCGAAACGCAGGCAATTTGAGCGGGAAGCGGTGGTAACTGAAAGTGACCTTGAAGAATATTACAAAGACAATCAGGAACAGTATCAGTTTTCCTCTCAATATCGTGTCCGACGTATTTTCCTCACCGCATCAGGAAATGAAGATGAAAAAAAGGCCGTTCATGACCAATTGACGGCTTTTCGCAAACAGATTATGGAAGGTTCAGATTTCGCTGAACTGGCGCGGCAGCATTCGCAAGGCCCGGAAGCCAGTGAGGGTGGCATGATGGGGTGGGTTAAACCGGGAGATCTGGTTGAACCTTTAGGAAGCGCCTTGACCCGGTTAAAGGCAGGTGATGTCAGCGATGTGTTGGAAACGGAATTCGGGCTTCATCTACTCCGAGTAGAGGAGTATAAAAGCGAAGGCATCATGTCTTTTGAAGAAGCGCGAACTGAAATTGAGCCGATACTGCGCAGACAACAGGGTGAGAAGCGTTATCGGCAATGGATGAGTACTCTTAGAAAAAGAAACAATGTGAAGGTTCTTTTGTAGTTTTTTTCGCTTATATGCTTTATGGCCTTTCAGGAACTGTTGTTTTGTGATCTGGATTGGCGCCTTTTGCATCACAGTATTATGACTAGGTTGTATAATCTCTTGGGGTCAATAAAGACGCTATAACTCTCTTTCTGGCCTGCTTTTACATTTTGAATATACTGAATACCGCTTTTTTGTCTGCCTGTTTTGTTCTTCACCGCCTTGCTCGGGCACGTAAAATTGACTTTGTGGGCGTTGTTAGTGAATACTTGTTTTAGAAAACAGGGAACTTACAGGTTTACATGGACATTTTTCGTCAGACAAATTACAGGTAACCCATACGGGGTTCATCTGTTTGCTGTTGGTTGATTATTATTTAACGAACAAAGGAATGTAGAGAGAATGACAAGGATTATTGGAATTGAAGGTCGTGAAATTCTTGACTCCCGCGGCAAACCCACGGTAGAGGTGGAAGTGTATCTTGCCTCAGGCGTAATGGGGCGGGCGGCAGTACCCTCCGGCGCATCCACAGGCACTAATGAAGCGCTTGAATTGCGTGATGGCGATAAGAAACGTTACCTCGGCCATGGCGTCCTCAAGGCGGTGCACAACGTAAATGATGTGTTGGCTCCCGAACTTATCGGTATGGACGCTTTGAGCCAGCGCGAAATTGATGCGACCATGATAGCCCTTGACGGGACCAAAACGAAGAGCAACATGGGCGCGAATGCGATGCTGGGCATATCGCTTGCCGCCGCCAAAGCCGCAGCAGCCGCCCTTGAAATGCCCCTGTACCAGTATGTCGGCGGGGTTAACGCCCACGTGCTTCCTGTGCCCATGATGAACATTTTAAACGGCGGCAAACACGCGGACAACAATGTCGATGTGCAGGAATTTATGGTCATGCCGGCTGGGGCCTCCTGTTTTAAAGAAGCCCTGCGCATGGGCGCAGAAGTATTTCATGCCCTCAAAGACGTTTTAAAAGATGCCGGCCTGAACACGGCTGTCGGTGATGAAGGCGGTTTCGCTCCTTCCCTGAAGTCAAACGTTGAAGCCATCGAGGTAATCCTGAAAGCCATCAAAAAAGCCGGCTACAAGGCGGGAAAAGATGTTTTTATCGCGCTGGACCCGGCGGCGAGCGAATTTTATAAAGACGGAAAATACAATCTTGACGCGGAAGGCGCCCAGAATTCAGCCGATGAAATGGTGGCCTATTGGGCCGATTGGGTTGCTAAATATCCGATCGTTTCCATTGAAGACGGCCTCTGCGAAAACGATTGGTCCGGCTGGAAGAAACTTACGGAATGTCTTGGCAACAAGATACAGCTGGTGGGTGATGATCTTTTTGTCACCAATGTCGAATACTTGAGCCGTGGCATCAAAGAAGGCGTTGCCAACAGCATCCTCGTAAAGGTCAATCAAATTGGAACGCTTACGGAAACGCTTGATGCCTGTCAAATGGCGCACCGCGCGGGCTATACCACGGTAATGTCCCATCGCAGCGGCGAAACCGAAGATTCCACGATTGCGGACATTGCAGTGGCCATTAACGCGGGACAGATTAAGACGGGGTCCGCATCACGCAGCGACCGGATTGCCAAGTATAATCAACTGCTTCGCATCGAGGAACATCTGGGCGCCAAAGCAGATTTCCTCGGACTGGCCGCGATACCGAGTTACAAATAACCTGGAGAGTTGAAGCGGGAGCCCAATTATTCCTGCAATCTATGTATAAAGAATTTTTCATATGGGTATTAGGGTTGGCGCTGGTGGTTGCTGTCGCCTACGGTTACGCCCACCAGCGCAACCTTCAACAACGCTATATTGAATTCCGGGATGACAAGGACACGCTTGATGACATCCGGGCGGAGGTGGAATCCCTGCGGGTAAAGGTTGAAGAAACGCGCGCCCGCGTATCAAAAATGGAAAGTGATCCGCTGGAAATTGAAGCAACCGCGCGCCAGGACGCCCGGATGACCCGTGACGGTGAAATTATCTTCCACATAGAAGACGCGCCTCCATCCGGCCAGAGATCGTCCGAAAATGATTCTCCTTCGCCGTCGCCAAACGAATAAGAAAACCGGGTTCTCCCGCAGTCGGAGTTATACTACATCCAGAATTCATTACCATCAGGCAGCAACTTGTGGTAAGCTTGTTTTAGCAAAACGCAAACGGGGTGTTGTATAAAGCGAAACCGCGGTTTTATTGAAAGTCGTGATTGATTCACGCATGCCAGACAAAAAAAGAAAAAATCTCCGCATCGTCTGCCTTTGCGGACAGAGGATGAAGATTACGCCAGCAATGTACGGCAAGGCCGCCAAATGCGTGTCGTGCCACCAGAAGTTTTTTCTTCCCGACAGCGGCGAAATCTCCCCGGGCATGGGGATGCTTTATCTCAAGGATCACAAGGAATTACTTCGGCGCACGGGCATTTTTGAGCGCGGCGCCCCAAACACCCCCGAAAAGGAAAACGCCCGTCAAGGGAAACATTTTCCTACCCTCGATCCTTCGCCTGAACCGGAATTCGACCCCTCCCCCATTCTTACCCCTCCCAAGAGAACCGGTGCTCCCGCCAGCTGCGATTCAGCCCCCGAACTTCCCGCAGCATCCGTCGAAATGACCGCTGATTCAAACCCGGGGGATATATCTGAAGACTTGCCCGGGGATTCCTGTGGCTCCGAATCAGCGGACTCCCCTTCCCCCATTCGCTTGCGCGAGAAGAAGCCCTTTGACATCCTCGAACCCCTCCGTCTTTTGTGCAGTTACCAGAATGCGTTGGATGAACTCGAATGCCAAGTTCTGGCAACCGAGGATTCGAGTGCCGGGACACCTGCCGTGGACGCCTATCGTCGGTCACTGGATGCCGTGTGGGACCGCCTTCGCGACATGCTTAAAAAAGCACACGAAAGCACCCAGCGTCAACTGACCGGAATTGAAACGGAAATTAACAGGGTCATGGTTGCCTTCCGTGTTGGTGAAATTAATCTCGCCCAATATATGAAACAGACGGCGCAGATTCGCGCCTCACGGGAAGGTCTGGTTCGTTATGCGCATCATCTCGTGGCGTGGCAACGAGTCGAAGACCCTTTCCTTTCTGGCGGTTTAATGGATGTGGACCTGGATTCCTTCGATGCGGAAAATTTTGTTCTGAAACTTCCACCATGCCCCGAATTACCCGCCTCCCAAACGCTTTCAGAACTCTACACCCGGGAACTGCGCGATGCCATGCGCACGCGCGCGGGCATTGAGGTGCGATTAGCAGAATGGAAACGCATACAGGCCGAGCGTTCCGGTTCCTCGGTGTCTGATGATATTACCTATAAAGAATTTACCGCGGCTCACAAACGAATTGACGCCTCTCTTTGTTTCTACCGGCAAAGATTGCAGGCGCTGCTGTCCGATGCCGGCCAGGATTTGGACGCGTTACATAAATACCGCAGGGACGTCCTGGAACGTGATAGAAAAGGGCAGATAAAAAATGGTTCCAAGGATTCACTGCTCAAGGACATTGACAATGCGGAGAGCGCACTGTTGCGCGTGGAAGCGCACATCCGCAAAACACTTCATGCGAACTCGGCGATGGAAGTGCCCACGCCTGACATTCCTTCGCCGGGTTCTGTTCCAACCCCGGGACCGTCAACCTTCTGGTCCTACGAACAGGCTTTTTATTTAACCAGTATCGTTTTTCTGCTCGCAGGACTTTTCCTTTTGTTTTTAAGAGGGACAAACTCCGTCGCCCGGTTGCTTCTTCTTTTCCCAATGCCCATTGTTCTTGTGCAGCCTTCCATTCTTTTTATTCGGAAAACCGCGGCACGTTTCGTATCGGCAACGGCTTTGTTTTTTTTGCAGGCCGTCGTTATTGCCCTATGTCTCACGATGTTTTTTCAAATTGCCTCCCCCCTTCCCGCCAAAGAGTTTCTTCTTGGACTTGACGCTATCGGCATAGTGTTTATGCTTGGTTTTTTCTTTTCAGGAGCCGCTCTGGGTAGTGTGGCGGTCGCCCGGAAAGGTTACGGCCCCCTTCGGAAGTTGTTTACCGTCTTATTCTGCGCTTTTTTTATAAGTTCAGTTGTATTTTTTTCTTACCCGTCACTGAGTGCATCCGACCCCGAAGCCTATTCACAGAGCAAAACTCCTGGACAGGGTAACGCCCTAATAACGCCAGACCCAAACGAAGCGCAACAGGCAACCAACGCTCCGGAGCCTGTCCATAATACCGAGACCGACAGTATCGGTTCTGAAGCCGATACCGGGAGCGATAATGCTGTCGGTGACGCCGTGGAAGGTGAAGACAACAGCGTTTCCGCCATTCTTCCCGATGAACACAGCGTCTATTTCAGTCTTGTGGGTGTCGTGCACAAGACAGGAACGCCCCCGCGCTTTCGCGCCGCGATACAATCTTCTGTCGGTGATCAAATCGCCTTAACGCTCCAACTGGGTGATGTCATTACAGGGGAGTGGAAAGCCCTGGAATATCATTCAGATTCCAAAAAACTAACCATAACGAACGGAGAAAAGCTTCTGCTGCTGGCGGCGGGAGATCGTGTCCTCATAGATGACTATGTCAGCGAAACGGAGGGTGAAACCTCTTCAGAATGATAAACGGGAATTTTTGTATACACTTTTGAACCTGGCATCGTATAATACACGTTACCAAGACATTATTGAGGACAAGTAAATGGCGGAGCCTACAACGACATCTACAGACAGGGGCAAACCCAATGTTGTCGTCATCGATGATGACTATGATGTACTCGAGTGGTGTCGCACTATTCTGGAAATGGACGGTTTGTCCGTGGAATGCTTTTTTGAACCGGAAGCCGCCTACGCCCATATGTGCGGATCGAAGCCCGATATTATTCTTTCCGACCTGATGATGTCACACCTGGATTCAGGTTTCGACTTTGCTCAACGAATCAAAGAAACGCCTGAATTATCAAATATCCCTATCATAATCATTACTGCGGCCTCGAGTCGTCACGGATTTGATTTCTGCCCCCGTACTGACGACGACCTGAAAGCCATGCACATCGATGCCTACTTCACCAAGCCGGCGGATCCGAAACAGTTGCTGGCCAAAGTTCATGAACTTATTGCAGGAAGGTCATCCTGATATAAATGCTCCTGCCGTCCTCCTTGTCCACATAAAGGATAAAGCGGTGATTGCACAGTGATACTTTTTAACAGAGGGTTACTGTGAAGGCGGCAGTATTAACTGAACAAGAGGGTCAGGCTTAGCCCTTTATCGTCGGAACGGATTGAAATGTGTGCAAATGAAACTTGATCTGCTTCGTGACAAACTCGGATTCCGCCCACTAGTCATCCTGGAAGACAGAACCATCGATATCTGCTCTGTCTACGCGGGTGATCGCATGAGTGACCTGCTGGCGGCCGCTTCCGGCAGCACCCTTTTGGTTACGCACCTTACCAACCACGGGATCGTCCGGTTGATCGATCTTATGGATGTTCCGGCGCTTTGTTTTCTTAACGGTGTACATCCCGATCAGGATGTTCTTTATTCCGCCAAAGAAAACGAAACGTTTCTTTTCACTTCTCCCTATGACATGTATGAGACCTGTGGTCGGTTGTTTCAATTACTGAACCAACATTAAGGCGTTCTGGAACCATGCACGCTATCGTTGCCGAAATCGAAGGTGGAGACTATCAGGGCGCGGGCAAGGGTTCAAAAGATATCAAGGAGATACTTCGGAAAGTCGGTGTGGACGCGAACACAATACGCCGGGCAATCATTGCTGTTTACGAAGGGGAGATGAACGTTGCCATTCACGCGTACAACGGTGTTTTACGGGCGGCAATCACCCCTGATGCGTTGGAAGTAATCATTACGGATACGGGGCCGGGAATTCCTGACATTGAACAAGCAATGCGGGAAGGTTTCTCCACGGCGCCCCCGGAAGCGCGCGAACTGGGTTTCGGTGCAGGCATGGGGCTTCCCAACATACGCCGCAATACAGACCGGTTTTCACTTGATTCCACTCCCGGCAAAGGGACCACCCTTCACTTTTCCGTATTTCTGGAACCGGGCGTGTTGGAGCGCGTAAATGCCTCCGCAATTACCATAAAACAGGAAAAGTGTATCAAGTGCCTCCGTTGTTTAAACGCATGTCCCACGCAGGCCATACGTATTCGTGCTGAGGGCCCCGAAATACTGCGCCATTTATGCATAGACTGCACTGTCTGCATGGATGTGTGTCCCCAGGGCGTTTTTGATATGGACTGCGCGGACGACCCGCCGCCCGCGCCCGGTTCGGGCATACTTATAGCGCCCGATGCACTTTTCGGGCAATTTGGACCTGCTATACCCCGCTCTGCGGTAAGGGAACAACTCCAGGAACTCGGATGGCATGAACACCTATATATCCAACACGCCGAAACGGCGCTATTCCAGGCCGCATCAGATTTCGCACTAAATGAAAAGACTGCCGGTTTGGGGTTTATTCCCGTCTGTCCCGCCGTATTAAATCTTATTCAGTTGCGCTATCCTTCCCTTATACCCTATGTTTTGCCCTTTCTAAGTCCCATGGAATCGATACGGGACCGTCTTCTGACGGGTCTTGCCGTATTTGTACCTTCATGTCCCGCACAATCCGCCTTGGTTCGAGACTGCGGCATCTTGTCACCTTCCACACGGCTGCACCCACGCAATCTTGCGAAATCATTGCTTCCCCGTTTACAATGGAGCCGGACCGGAACCGTTTCGGATGACACCGTATCCGAACCGCCCCCCTGTTTGATCATTACGGGTATGAGGCGCGTTTGCCAGTTTTTGGACAAAGCCGAACGGGGCTTGACCGAAGACTGTGTGCTTACCGCACTCTATGCGTGTGAAAACGGTTGTTACGGTTCTCCTGTCTGGGAAACGCCTCCGGCCGTGGCCATGTTCAGGGCCAAGTCAGGCGGCGGGATAATCCGGGACGAAAGGCTAGGCCCGCTCTACCGGATCAAACCGCTCGTCCCTCGCGCCGGGGTCCGGCTGGATACAGACATGGTAAAGGCCATGAAAAAACTTAGAGAAATCGACCGTAGTTGCAAGCAGCTACCCGGCAGGGATTGCGGTGTCTGCGGTGCCCCCACATGCATGACACTTGCAGAGGATGCGGTTATGGGACGCGCTGTTTTGGATGCCTGTATTTTCCGCAACAACTCCCCGGGGCATGAGTCCGGAGCGGCCAAGGAGACTGACCGTTGAAACTATGTGATATAGCGAAAGAATTGAATCTAGAAAACCTGACGCTGGAACTTGACCTTTCCGGCGCCCCGGAAATCAGCCGGGCGTATGTTTCCGATTTATTAAGCGATGTCATGGGCAATGCTCCCGCGGGGGGCATACTTGTCACCGTCCAAGTGCATTTGAATGTGGTCGCCGTGGCGGTTCACGCGGATTTAGCCGCCGTTATATTTGCCTTGGATCGCAAACCCGACGAGATCACCCGGCAACGGGCGGTTCAAGAGAACATCATCCTGCTGGCATCCCGCGAACCCGCCTTTGATATTGCCGGAAAGCTTTACGCCCTTGGTATGCGGGGCGACACTTCATGCGATTAGCGTCCGCAGATCTCCATATACACTCCGCCCTCTCGCCCTGCGCAGACGAAGAGATGGCCCCGGAATCCATCGTTTATGCGGCTGTCGCCAGGGAACTGGATATTATTGCCGTTTGTGACCACAACTGCGCGGGAAACACGGCGGCGATTCAGGAAGCGGCCCATGCCATTGCCGGAGAGTATTTGTGCGTTATACCGGGAATGGAGATCACTACCGCCGAGGAGGCGCACATTCTTGGCCTGTTTCCCGATGCGCCCTGTGCCATGTCGGTCTCCGATGAACTCGCGGAGCATCTTCCCTTAACCGGGCCGGAGGGAAATCCCTTTGGCGACCAACCTCTGATGAATGCGCAAGGCCTTATCGTTGGCAGGGCCGACCGCCTGCTTTCCTTCGCCACAAACCTTAGCCTCAATCAAGTGGTGGATCTTATTCGGCAACACCAAGGGCTCGTTGTCGCCGCGCACATCGACCGCCCCTCCTTTTCAATCCTCAGCCAACTGGGCATGATACCGGACGACGTACGCTTCGACGCTCTTGAGATATCCGCGGCCGGGTACGCACAGGGACATCACATGCAATTCAAGGCGTTGGGAATTCCTTTGATTACAAGTTCCGACGCGCATTATGTTCAAAATATCGGGGATGCCCGGACCAGTTTCTTGCTAAAAGACCCCAGTTTTGATGAAATATGTCTCGCCTTTCAAGACAAGCTTGGGAGGACATGTTACCTTGCGTGAATTATCGTTACATCTGCTGGACATCCTGGAAAACGCCGTGCGCGCCAAGGCAACCATAATTCGCGTTACCATACTTTTGGACAAGGCGTCTTCCATGCTTGTGTTGCGCGTGGAAGACGACGGACCGGGCATGGACCTTTCCGCGGGACAGGTATTAAATCCTTTTTATACCACCAAGAAAGGGAAACGGACAGGTCTGGGGCTGAGCCTGTTTCAGGCCGCCGCCCTGCAGGCCGGCGGTGAATTGGCCCTTGATAGATCCGAATTGGGTGGTTTGAAGGTGGAGGCATCCTTTTTGTATGCCCATGTGGACAGGGCGCCGCTTGGCAATATCGGCGACACCATAAAGACGCTGGCCGTTACCAATCCTGAAACGGTCTGGATATGCCAGATTGACGGCCCCGGCGGCGCCCACACCCTGATCCTGCAAGACATCATGGAAGAAGATCCTGATGCGTCCCTCTTTGCAGTAACCGAAAAGTTTGGAAAACAAATTGATGCTGCTTTAACGGAAGCAAGCATATCCGTATCCTGATGATCAGGATGGCTATTCGAAGGGACACAAAAGGTATAATGGAACTATACGAGCCGGTGCTTTTATTTAACGATGATCTTTAAGAAAGGACGTATCATGCGATATCTCGTTGCCCTGCTTTTTATAACCACAACAGTCTCCTTAAGCGCTTTCGGTGCCGATGATGAGGCCGGTTTTGTCAGTATGTTTAACGGGAAAGACCTAAACGGGTGGGAAGGCAAGCCGGGCGGCTGGTGGGTGGAAAACGGCGCGCTCACTTCGCAGAGTACCGCGGAAAAACCCTGCAAAAAACACCATTACCTTTATTGGCGCGACAAGGAACCTGGCGACTTTATCCTGCGTTTTGACTATAAGATCACGGGGGATGGAGGCAATTCCGGGGTACAATTCCGCAGCGAACCAAGGCCTGATTACGATACTTGGGGTTACCAGGCGGATATCGAGGCCGGCGGCCAGTGGACGGGCTGTCTCTTTCAGCATGACCGGGGCGGAGTGGTCATGCGCGGCTATAAAGCCGTCATAGACGCAAAGGGAGAACGCGCGGAAACAGTACTTGCCTCACCAGAATCCCTGCAAGCCAAAGTGAAAAACGATGATTGGAATGCCTACGAAGTGCGTGCCGCCGGCAATCATATTCAGTTGCGGATAAACGGCGAACTCATGTGCGAAGTAGAAGACAACGACGCCAAGTATTCAAGAAAGTCCGGCATCATCGCGCTCCAAATGCATCCCGGCCCACCCATGAAAATACAATTCAGAAACCTGCGCAT
>JAAYBJ010000011.1 GCA_012730105.1 Candidatus Hydrogenedentota bacterium | reverse complement strand
GCCTTGTTGGAACACACAAACCTTTACGGAAGAAAAATGGACCTGAGCGCGAGAAAGTCCCGTAGGGCCTTGTTGGAACACACAAACCTTTACGGAAGAAAAATGGACCTGAGCGCGAGAAAGTCCCCTAGGGCCTTGTTGGAGCACACCAACCATTACGGAAGAAGATTGGACCTAAGCACGAGAAAGTCCCGTAGGGACGATTGATGGTAGCCCGCCAGTTCACTGGCGGGAATTCGCAGGCCCCCTCCCCATATTAAGTCCCGTAGGGACGATTGAATACTCATAAGGGCGCCGCTTAATTGTGGTGCAGGCTTCCAGCCTGCCGGAAGCGCGGGAGCAGGCCTACTGTCTACACAAAACGCCTATGTACGTACAGCAGGCAGGATGCCTGCACCACAGGGGGAAAGGGAGAACAAGAAGCCTCTGGCCCTATGCGCAAGAAAGTCCTCGAGGGCCTTGTTGGAACACACAAAACATTACGGAAGAAAAATGGACCTGAGCGCGAGAAAGTCCCGTAGGGCCTTGTTGGAACACACCAACCATTAAGGAAGAAGATTGGACCTATGCGAGAGAAAGTCCCGTAGGGACGATTGATGGTAGCCCGCCAGTTCACTGGCGGGAATTCGCAGGCTCCCTTCCCATATTAAGTCCCGTAGGGACGATTGAATACTTATATGGGAACCACAACCGGAAGAGAAGACGCCACTTCTCCCGGACTAAGTCCCCACTGTCTGCACTTATTTTCGAAACAATATCCGATGTGAAGAAATACCCGTTGTCTTTTCAAGAAAAATTTCCGCTTGACTTTCGGCGCGGATTGTATTAATCTATTAGTACAAAGAGACACCCTATGAAACTGCATATCAATCCCAAAGAAGGCAAGCCCATCTACCGGCAAATCATGGACCAGGTGAAATACCTGATCGCGTCGGGTCGACTCAGCCCCGGCGACGAACTGCCCACGGTGCGCGGCCTGGCGCAGGACCTGCTCATCAACCCGAACACGGTCGCCCGCGCGTATCGTGAACTGGAGCAGGCGGGCATCCTGGTCACGCGCCAGGGGGCGGGCACGTATGTTTCCACCCAGGGCACGCCCCTGTCCAGGGAAGCCTGCGGGCGCCTGCTCCTGGAACGGGCCCGCGCGTTTGCGGCAGAGGCCTGGCACCTCGGGTACAGCCTGGAAGACACCATCGCACTGCTGCGCGAAGCTCACGAAGAACAGCACGAGATATCGAACGACCACAAGGAGAACCTACCATGACGGAAGCGGCAGGATTGGAATCCGTGATTGAAGTGCGGGACCTCGTCCGGAAATTCCGGCGGAAACAGGCCTTGGCCGGGGTTGATATTACCGTGCCGCGCGGCGTGGTTTACGGCTTGGTCGGTGAAAACGGCGCGGGCAAAACCACCCTGCTCAAACATATCCTGGGCAGCCTGCGTGCCCAGTCGGGTAGCGTGCGCGTGTTCGGCATGGACCCTGTGAAAGAGCCGGTCGCCGTGTTGTCGCAGCTGGGCTACCTGTCCGAGGACCGGGACATTCCCGGCTGGATGAGGGTCGGCGAGGCCATAGGCTACACCCAGGCCTTTTATCCCGGCTGGGACGAGGCCTACGCGGAATCGCTGCGCGAGCGCTTTGAACTGGACGAACGCGCCAAAATAAAGACCCTGTCCCGGGGTGAAAAGGCCAAGTGCGGGCTGCTCCTCGCGCTGGCGTACCGCCCGCCGCTGCTGGTGCTTGATGAACCGTCGTCAGGCCTGGACCCCTCGGCGCGGCATGACATTCTCGAGGCCATCGTGCGCACCGTGGCCGACGAAGGGCGCACCGTGTTGTTTTCGTCCCACCTGCTTGACGAAGTGGAACGTGTCGCCGACGTGGTGGCCATGATCCATCGGGGCAAGGTGGTCTTCGAAGAATCCCTGGACAGCATCAAGGCGCGTCATGGCCGCCTGCTCGTGTCGCGCGAAGAAGAGGACGGTCCCGCGCCCGAACTGCCCGGCCTGCTCCACGCCTCCGGCGGCGGCCGCGAGTGGACACTCGTCTGCGAAGGTGAATTGGATGCACTCCGGACTGAAGCGACCGCCCGGGGCCTGCTAGTGCTCGAGGCGGACACACCCAGCCTCGAAGACGTGTTCCTCGCGCGCGTGGCGCCGGGGAAGAGGAAGGGAACAGTGTCATGAAACCAAGGTATCGCGCCTTGATTTGGGAACAGAGCCGTACCGCGGGCGTGCTGTGTTTCGTGATCGTCATGTTTACGTTGTTGCTGCAGGCCAGTGTTTTTGGCGACTTGTTATGGCAGCAAACGCTTTTTCAGGATGCTGTTCATACTGCTCGGATGGCAACCTTCTGGGCATTGCTACTGGCCGCCGCCGTGCTGCTGGTGCGCCAGGATGGTCATGCCCATCTGGCGCTGGATTTCGAGCCTCGCCTGCTGCATCTGCCCGCAAAAACAGTACCGGTGCTGACAATAGTGTTCAGCACGCGCGTACTGTTTCTTTTCCTGTTGGGGCTCATTCTGATGATTACTTATAGACTTTTCTTTGGTCAGTCCATGGAATTACAGTATCTTGTAGTGACGTTGCATGTATACGCGTGCGCCCAGGCACTGTTATGGGTACGCCACTCCATTACAGGACTCAATTATACTGTGCCCCTGGGTATCCTGGGTATGAGCGGCGCCCTGGTTTTTTTCGGCGTGGAGCCGAATACGCTTGCCGAAATTGCGGAACAGGTGTGGAACTGGTTTACACATCCGCCATCGTTATTGCTGACCCTGCCCGGTGCCCTTGTCCTGGCGGCACGGGGCATAGTATGGCAGCGGCGCGATGAGCGACATGGCTTTCCCCCTGCGGACGAGGCACTCGCTTGGCTGCATGAGATTCGGAGTGTCCGGGTTTACACCTTCGAGAGCCCCCTGGAGGCGCAACTGTGGTTTGAGCAACGGCGCGTGGGGCGCCTGTTGCCCGCGCTGACGCTGCTGTTCTCCCTGGTCTTTGCGCTTTTATTCACCGTATTGCCCAATCTCGCCTTCGACGCACATACCCGGTACTGGTATGCCCCTTTCGCGGGACTGCTGGCCGCGGCGATAATTTGTGGTCGCATCGGGTTGCGCCCGCGCAGCCGCTTTCCTTTTCATCGGCCGCAAACGGCGACCATGGCGGCTCTGTCTATTCTCTTGATCCAACTGCGCGGTCTTTTCTTCTGTTTTCTCTTGGTTTCGGGGCTGTCCGTCCTGGGCATGCTGCTCAGCGGATATGACGGTGTCCTGATGGTACAGATGCTGCGCATGGGTGACTTGGACTGGATCGGCACCGCGGACCTCGTGTTGCGCCCCGCCTTTGCCGTAACCTTGATTGCCTGGGCATTACTTTGGATAAGTACCCTGCCTTTTCTTTTGCCCACCCTGGCTGTATTTATTGCCTTCTTTATTATTCCGGACATTTCATACCGCTATAGCCTGGGATGGGAGCATGTGCAGAAGATTGAGGACTATCTCATGGATAAAGGATTCATGCTGCCTATAATCTGTCTTGTTTTTTATATAGCCGGACTGACGCTGGTGTTGGTCCTAAAGAAGGGATTGTACGCGCCCCGCCATTTATTCTGGGGATTCATCCTGCTGCAGAGCATTTCCCTGGTGCTGCTCGCATCAACCCCGTACCTGGGTACGCACTTTTTCGCAGTCCTTGCCTGTCTGACCATTGCCGCCATGATTCTGTTGCCCCTGACCGCGGCGCCCTTATCCATACTTCATTACAGGCTGAAAGCTTAGGGGAACAAAGTCATGCGATTTTTTTTCATAAGACAACCCTGGATGTGGGGCTTGAGTCTGACAATGATTTTGGTGTTCGGCCTGTTCATTTATGCCGACAAGCGTATGCCGCCAACGAGCCCGGAAATGACAAACCATCGACGCGAGGTAAATTTTGCTAAAGAGGATGCCATCTGGCCTTTCTGTGAGGCACTGTCCCTCCTCAAAAAAACTTCCGCCGAAATGGATTTCCTACTGCTGACGCCCACCTTGCCCAATGTCATGCGCATACCCCTCAACCAGACGTATCCTCCCGAACAACAGGAGGCGCTGAGACGGTATGTTGAGGGAAACCGAAAGACGCTGGCGTTGATTCATGAAGGCGTCGCGTCAGGTACATTTGACAGTATTTGTTCCTTATGGCCCATAACGCGGGAGCCCCGCAGGTACTACGGACCGCACACCAGTCAAGGATACTATCCCTACGAAATTCATGGCATCCAGGATATTACGTTATACATCCGAAGAACCAAGTGGGATCGGGTACCCCTAAACCTGAAGCCGCTCGCCCGGTTGATGGGATGCGGCGCGTTGAACGCGGTATTGCAGGATGACGTCAAATCCTTTCTTACTATGACGGACTTGGCGTTGGATACTGTGCATATTCTCATGAACGAAACAATATTGCCGGACATGCTTTTTAAAAATCTGGATGCCGGATTCAGTGCGTTGGATATGACGGAAGAAGCGATAAATCGCATGGACCTGGATAATGGCTCATTGGACCATTTGCGCCAGAAAATTGCCGCACGCCTGTACAACCGGCAACAGGACATTGTGACTTCCTATCGGAACCACATGGAGGATTGCCTGGAAGCGCTGAAAACAGCCCGAGAGGCATCCCGCATACCGGAACATCATTATGAGCCCAACTCTTCTCAGCGTTTCATCTTCGATAATTCATTTGGTGTCTTGTGGCAGGCATGGTTATACGGCTCGGCATTTAATCGCCAGTATGTGTTCCATGAACTCATGAATGTGGTTCGCTTGGGTCATTACTACCGCTATGGGGGATACAAAAGTGCTCTTATTACCCCGGAACCTGCTGTTGAGGGGCAGATGTTGCGCAACTATATCAGCCCCTACTCTTACAGAAGAAGACCGGGGTCTCAAACCGTGCGGCGGCGTCCCTTCAACGTATTTTCCAAGGAGGCGCGCCGGCTGCGGAATGAGGAGCAGGTATTATGGCCCGGTTATGAGGACTATGAGCCCTATTTCGAGTTGTTGGCCTACGCGCGCATCGCGGAGTGCGCCCTGCTGGCCACCCAATACCGCAACGATACGGGTAACCTTCCCGATACGCTGGAAGCGCTGGTCCCGCATTACCTGCATGAATTGCCCCGGGACCCCTACACCTACGAACAACCCCTGCGTTATCGCCGCGCTGCCGACCGGCTGGTTGTATACAGCATCGGCCCGAACCGGGAAGACGACGGCGGTGTGCGCTGCCCGAAACAGGCCCGGTTCCATGACAAGAGCCAGCAGGAAAGTACTACGGACATTGTTATTGAAGTGCTGGACAGGACGATTGGAGATGGGGCGGGCGCTGTCGCACCCCATGAATCTCAGGAGATTTATGAACCGCCCCGGATTTCAGAATCATAGAAGAGGCCACCGGTCATGAAACGGATATTCATAGCATTGTTAAAACACTTGACGGGGATGGTCGTGCTGATGGCGGTATGCGCCTGCGGCGGGCCCAGCGAGCCGCCCCGCTACGCGCTGCAGCCGGGAACAAAACTGATCTATGCGTATGTCGGCGATTCGGTCTCACCTCAAAGCGAAAGCCAAAAAACAACCGGGACGTGCATTTTCTGGGTGGCCGCCGTTTCCGAGAATGGCAGCCATGAACTGTATTATGAATTTCAGTCTGACGCCAGCTTGGGAAAGTCCCTGAGTTGGGGAAAGGCTGTGCTGCATCCTGACGGCACCCTTGCCAACCTGACCGAATCGCACAAGAGCCTTTGGCTGCGAGTCTTCTTCCCCCGGGTCCCGGAAGGAATGGACGACTGTGAATTTGAGGAACTGGAACCGAACACCTCCGAAGTGACGCCCGGCCTAGCGCTGTCCGGATCCATCCGTTCCGTAACACTGTCCGGATTTCCCCCGAGGTACACTTTCAAGGTGGGGGCCCGCATCGAGCGCGGCCTCGACAAGTTTCAACGGGAAATGGAGGTCGCTTGGTCGCGTGGAACCGGTGCCCCCTATCGGGTGACAGTGCACAGCAAATATCTTGATATGCCGGGTTACTACACTGATACAGGCGTTCGTTTGAAGGGCATAAAACGCGCTTCCCAAACTGAAATGAACCGGAAACTTCCCGATATAGACCTCTACCTGAAACAGACGCGCGCCTATCATGAACAATTGACGGAGCATCAGAACAAGAGCCTCCCTGGCGATGAAGATCATATCCTGACCCAATGGAGCGAGGAGTATGACCAGCTAATCGCGTCGCTTCAGGAGGCTTGGCGCAACATACGCACCCCGGAACTTCGCAACAGCCTTGAGCGCAGCATGGATGACCACCTGGCCTCGAAAACATATTATGTAGAAAGGCATCTTAAAATCACGAAAATGCTGGGCCTACCTGCGCCCGATTGGGAACTCACCGACTTCTCGGGCGCACGACGCCGCCTGGAAGATTTTCGGGACAACGTGGTTCTCCTGGATTTCTGGGCAAGTTGGTGCCCGCCCTGCCGGAAATCCCTTCCTGCCATGGAGGATATCGGGGAGCGGTTTCAAGGCCGAAACTTCGTTTTGCTCGGAATGAACACCGAAGATCCGGACACCCTGGAAAACGCTGAGAATCTGATTAAGGAACTCGAGTGCAACTACCTGATTCTTCATGCTTCGTCCATTGAGGACCCCTATAACGTTCAAGCCATCCCCACGTTTGTCGTGCTTGACACGAACGGCATCCTCCGCTATCACAAGAGCGGTTTTGATGAAAAGACTCCTGAAAAACTCATCGAGATAATTGAACAGTATCTGCCCTGATATGAACAAGCCCCTGTTTCGCAAAATCATGAAGACTTCATTCTGACAGGGGCAAAATGACAAGGATGAAGTCCTGTAAGGTTTTAAAAGCTTTACAGGCCCGACTGATGAATATAAGGACACTGATCCCATGAAGTCCCCTTACCGCGCGTTATTGTGGGAACAGGCGCGCACCGCGGGTGTGATTTGCCTGCTGCTCGGTGTGCTGTCCTGCCTGGTTGTTCTGACGGCACACGTTCTCTTCCGCATGGGAAAGCTCGGCATTATGGACGCAAGGGATATCGGCAAAATGATTTTTTTCTTTTCCATGGCGGGCGCGGCATTACTGGTCAGCCGCCAGGATGTTCGGGGCCATATTGTCTGGGGATTCGACCAGCGGTGGTTCCGGCTTCCCGTGCCACTGCACTTTTTATTCGGCATTATCTTGGGTTCCCGTGCTGTGTTTCTTACCCTCTTACTGTGTGTTCAACTCCTTCTTGCATTAACACTGCCCAAAGTAAAGGTGGCTGAACTTGCCATTTTCATAGCGATTCCACTGTACCTTTACGCACTTTTACAGGCGGCGGCGTGGGCCTGGAAAAGGACCCCAATCCTGTTCTATGGACCCGTGGTATTAATGCTTGCCCTTATGATGACATTTCGTTTTCTCGGCCTGTCCCCCGATGAGATATTCCGGATAACCGGCCGGACGCTACGGGAATCACATACGCTACTTCTGGCTTTTCCCCTGGCGGGACTGGTCATGGGTTATGGCGTGTACTTGGAACGGCATGACCGGTATTTCGGCCCCAAAAACCTGTCCGCGCTGATATACCCGCTTTCATGGCTGCTGTCGCCGCCGTTGAAAAAGCCAAAGACCGCCTTCGAAGCGCAACTCTGGTATGAAATGCGACGCGCAGGCTGGGTGCTGCCCGTGTTTACGATTGCATTCACCGCATTCTTTACCTTTGTGATGTTGCTGCTGGAGGAACGCCCTTTCAGCACCGGCTTTGCCCAATATGTGCCCCTGGCTGCGCTGGCTGCAGCGAGCCTTGTGGCGGTCGGCAAACTCTTTCCCCGCAGCGGCATGCAATATTTACGGCCCATCGACGCCAGCGGCATTGCCACTGCACGCCTGCTGGCACAGTTGCGGGGCCTGTGCATGGCCATGCTGCTGGCGGGCCTGATGTCGGCGGCCCTGCTGCTGGCCGGGCCGGTGGAACGATCAATCCTGACGCAATTGCGGACAGACGGGTTCAACCCGGCCTTTGATGTCTTCATTGTCGTGGCACGCCCCCTGGTACTGGCGGGCATGCTGGCCTGGCTGCTGCTATGGCTGAAAACACCTCCCATGTGTATGGTGATATGTATCCTGGTGGTATTTTTGTTTATTTCTTTCCATGTCCTTTCCGGTCATTACGCTGCCCTTCGTTACCCCGTGGAGACATACGGGTTCATAACACTGAGTATTCTGCTGGCCTTGGCATTAGCCTTGTATACGCAGTGTAAGGGGATGATCTCCAGGGGCCAGTTTATTGCGGCCTTGTGTACCTGTGCCGTTCTGTCTTCCTTTATCTGGATGGGAAGCCGATCCCTGGAGGGAGGCACGGGATTGTTACTGGCTGTTGCCATGGGCGCGCTTCTGGCGGCGCCTCTTCCTTCGCTGGCCTGGTTCATCCGGGCGGAACGGCATGATACCGGCATTCGGAGATATCACATATGAGATACTTTTCAGGACGTTTACGCTGGTTAGTATATGTGGCGACAGGTTTCGCGGTGCTCTTCGCCTGTTTTGTATATGACACGCGCCGCGAACCCACATCCGAACGCCAGCTCCGCAACGCCGGCATAGCCTTTACCATACAGGAACTGAAAGCAAGATACACCTCGGAGCCGAAACAGGACAATGGGGCCTTCCTGTACCTCCGGGCAATGGGAAAAATCAAAAACTTGGACCACGCCGGGTTTGTACAGCTGCCCATCGCCGGCGATCTTATATACGAGTACGGCCAAGTCCTTACGCGCGAACAACAAGACGCCTTACACGCATATGTGGTCCTGAACGATGCCGTCATCGCGCTCATTCTGGAGGCGCAAACGCGCCCCTTTTCGCGCTTTCCGGAAAGCCGGTATGACTCGTTTGAAATGAATCACCTGGCGCACTCCAGAGATTTTGGAAGGCTTCTTGCCTGCGCCGCCCTGGATGCCGCCCTGTCCGACGATATAACCACCATGGACCAGATGATTGTCGCCGGACTGCGGCTTCCGGAAGTCTTTTCGGAAGGCGGGTTGCTCATAGACGCCCTGGTTGCCAATGCAATACGTTCCATTGCCATTTCCAGTGTGGAAAACTGCCTGTACTTCGTCACTCCGCCACAGGAAACTGTACGCACCTGGCTGGACATTCTCGGCCAAGACCAGTACACAACACTTCACATGCAACAGGACGCATTCAGAAATGAAACGACGTATTATCATCGGTATTTTGCCGCTGATGATTTCTTAGGGAAGCATCACGGATATGAGGGGATAAACATAGCCGCCGAATGGACCCAATACAATTATTTTTCATACAACCAATACATACAAGTCATGAGCGCCATTATCAATGCCGCCGACAAGGATTTTTATGCGGCGGCAACCATGTCTGAAAACGATATCCTGAGTAAAGATATCCTGAACAGTCCAAGGTATGCTCTCAATGCCATAGAATTACCGGCTCTTACACGCGTCTATTCCTCACTCATCAGAAATATTGCCCAAGCGTCAACAATCCGGGCCGCGCTGGCGTCCCTGCTCTACTTGGACTACTATGGCAAAATGCCGGACCGTCTGGAAGACTTAACGTCCGGGTGGCTGCCTGTCCCACCTAGAGATCCTTTTACCCCAGATGACATCCTGCGCTATCACCTGACGGATACGCAGGCGGTCTTTTACAGTATCGGCCCCGATGAACAAGACAACGACGGCGAGGAACCCGAGGAGTCCATTCTTCAAGGGGGGGACATTATCTTTCGAGTGCCATTAACAAAGCCCGACAACAATGTATAATTGATGTTTTGTCTGTCTGACACATCGGACAGACCCGACGAGTCGGACAGGTCAGACAGAAATACCTGCACTACGGAGAAAGGCTTTCTCATGTCGCAACCCAAGCGGATCATTGCCCTGGTGGGCTCCTATCGCAAGGGCGGTGTTATTGATACCATCGTGGAAGAAGTATTGAAGGCGGCGCACGAAGCAGGTGCGGAAACGACAACAGTCTACCTTATCGACGAGCCCATTGAGTTCTGCACCAATTGCCGCAGCTGCACCCAGGAGCCGGGCGATGGCCATGGCGTCTGCGTTACGGAAGACGGCATGGCCGCATTGCTGAACCTGATTGACAGGCATGACGCCGTGGTATTGGCGTCGCCCATGAACTTTTTTACCGTAACCGCCGTGATGAAACGCTTTATCGAACGGCTGGTGTGTTTTTCCTATTGGCCCTGGGGTGCGGGGATACCCAAGGCGCGTCCCTATGCGGGCAATCGTAAGAAAGGACTGGTCATTATATCCACGGCCGCGCCATCCATCATGATTCCGCCGTTCAGCCATATCGCGAAAATCATGAAGTCCGCGGCCCTGTTGCTTTGCGGGCAAAAACCGAAGATGCTGTGGATTGGCCTGGCTGGCATGAAACCGCACACCCCCCTGAGCGCGAAGGTTCAGGCAAAAGCGCGGCGCCTGGGCCGGGGACTTGTCGAGTAACGGAAAAGCCTACTCTCGTTGGGTGAATTACCTGCCTCTTTCCTGTTCCGTGAAGTTTAAGATCTTCTTATGCAGGTTACATCCCCCGTCGCTTCGCGCCACCCCGCCACCGGCGGACAAGCCCCTTTAAAGGGGTACCCGAGGATTCATCCGTCCTATCCGTCCTATAGGTCCTACCCGTCCTACTCCCCCTCCCACCTAAACCTTATGAATTCCGGGGACACGTTTCCCAATTACCCACGAAGCAATAAGTACAGTACCCCGGCGGGAAAGCATAATTGGGAACATGTCCCCGGAATTCTCCCCCCTATTCTCTTTCAAGGTTGACTTACAGGTAATGCCCGGCAATACAATGGGTATACACAGGACATAAGGAGCACCATCATGACCCATTCTCTTACACGGCGCGGATTTTTGCAGGCGGCGGCGGTTGGCAGTGCGGGGCTTTGCCTGGGCCCTTCGGGACACACGGATACGGCGGTCCGCACGCGGCCCAATATCGTCCTTATCATGGCGGATGACCTGGGCTTTTCGGACATTGGCTGCTACGGAGGTGAAATCCAGACGCCAAACCTGGACGCGTTGGCGGCGGACGGCCTGCGTTTCCCCCGTTTTTACAACGCCGCGCGGTGCTGTCCCACGCGGGCGAGCCTGCTCACGGGACTCTACCCGCACCAGGCCGGCATGGGTCGCATGGTAACCCACGCGGGCGTCAGCGAGAAACCGAAGGATCTGGACAGGGGCCCCTACCAGGGTTACCTCGCCGACAACACGGTCACTATTGCGGAGGCGCTGCGCCCGGCGGGCTACCGCTGCTATTTGTCGGGTAAATGGCATGTGGGCGAGTTTCATCCCTACTGGCCCGTAGACCGGGGTTTTGAACGGTTTTACGGCATTATCAGCGGGGGCATGAACTACTTCGGGGATTTGAAGCGCGACAAAGCTCCAGACGCCCGGCGCACCTTCGCCGAGGACAACCAATCCATAACGCCGCCAACGGAAGGCTTCTATACCACAGACGCATTCACCGACCAGGCGATTGCCATGCTCGAAACGCACCCGAAGGATGCGCCCTTCTTCCTGTATCTCGCCTATAACGCGCCGCACTGGCCGCTGCACGCGCACCCGGAAGACATCGCACGGTATCGCGGCCGGTACCGGGACGGCTGGGCGGCGCTGCGCGCACAGCGGTATGAACGGATGAAAGAGATCGGCATCATCGACCCCGCGTGGGCGTTGTCGCCGCCGGACCCGGAAGCGGCGGACTGGGAAGCACTCGACGACGCTAAACGGGATGAAATGGATCTGAAGATGGCGGTGTACGCCGCGCAGGTGGACTGCATGGACCGGAACATCGGCCGGTTGGTCGGCCAACTCAAACAGATGGGTTGCTTCGAAAACACGCTGGTCCTGTTCCTGTCCGATAACGGCGCGTGCCACGAAACAGGCGCATTGGGCAAGAACCACCGGCCGGATCTGACCGGACCCATCGGTTCGATAGATTCTTTCCACAGTTACGGGCGCAGTTGGTCGAACGCGTCGAACACGCCCTTCCGCCTGCACAAACACTGGGCCCACGAGGGGGGCTGCGCGTCGCCCCTGATCGCGCATTGGCCGGAAGGGATCGCGGCCCGGGGCACGCTACACGCTCAAGTGGGTCATGTCATCGACCTGCTGCCGACCTTTCTCGACCTGGCGGGCGCCTCGTGCCCGAGTGAAAACGCGCACGGGCCGGTGCAGCCCTTGCCGGGCATTTCACTCGCTCCGTGCTTTGTAAGCGAAGAAACCCGGGAACGGGAATTGTACTGGGAACATTTCGGCAACCGGGCGGCGCGCATAGGCGACTGGAAACTGGTAGCGAACGGGAAGAAAGGCCCCTGGGAACTCTACAACCTGGCCGAGGACCGAACGGAACTCAAGAACCGGGTCAAGGACCTGCCCGACAAGGCTGCGGCATTAGAAAAGCAATGGCAGGCCTGGGCACGACACGTGGGCGCCGAGGGCGCATAGTCAGACGGATCGGTCCGATCCGACCGATCCGGCAACCTTCAAGGAGAACGGCCTTGCTGAATCGAAGATCGTTTTTGCGCACCGCCGGTGCGGCAGGAGCGGCAGCCTGGGCCGGGAACGCCTTTACCCAGGAAACCGCAAAGCGTCCGAACCTGCTCTGGCTGTCCTGCGAAGACATCAGCCCGCACCTGGGCTGCTATGGGTGCACCGACGCCATCACACCCACCTTGGACCGGCTCGCGGGGGCGGGCACCCGCTTCGACAACGCTTTCGCCTCAGCGCCGGTCTGCGCACCGAACCGCTCCTGCGTCATCACGGGTGTGTATGCCGCCGCGCTGGGCAGCCACCACATGCGGTCCGGCGGTAAAGGAAACAGCCGGAGTCCCAAACCGGAGCTGCCTGGAGAGGTTGTGCCCCTGCCTGCCCTGCTGCGCCAGGCCGGTTACTACTGCACCAACAACGCCAAGGAAGATTACAACTTTGAGGTATCAACCACACTTTGGGACCAAAGCGGCGGCAAGGCCCATTGGCGCAAACGTCCCGATCCGAACCAGCCGTTCTTTGCCGTGTTCAATTTCACGGGCACCCACGAAAGCATGGTGCGCGGGACGCCGGAGGAGGTGGCAAGGGCCACTCGCGCCCTTACCCCGGAACAGCGCCGCGACCCGGCCGAGGTAGCCATCCCCCCATACCACGGGGATACTCCGGCGACCCGCCGCAACTGGGCGAATTACCACGAACTGATTACGGCACTGGATTATTGGGCGGCGGAGCTGCTCGGCCAGCTGGAAGCGGACGGCCTCGCGGAAGACACCATCGTCGTGTTCTGGTCGGACCACGGCCACGGCCTGCCCCGGGGCAAGCGCTGGCTTTATAATTCCGGTACGCGGATTCCCCTCATCGTATTTGTGCCCGAACAGTGGCGCGGCCTTGCCGGACTGGAAGCGGGCCGGCCCGATGACCGGTTGGTCAGCTGCGTCGACCTCGCGCCTTCCATGCTGCGCCTCGCGGGCGCGCTGATTCCGGGTTTTATGCAGGGCCAGGCCTTTATCGGGCCGGACCAGCCCGCACCCCGGAAATATGTCTTCGCCAACCGGGACCGCATGGATGAGCGTTACGACATGATACGGATGGCGCGGGACAAACGGTATACATATATTCGCAACTACCGGCCCGACCTGCCTTATAACCAGTACCTCGACTACGCGGAGCAGAGCCCCGTCAAACAGGATCTTAACCGGCTCGCGGCGGAGGGCGCCCTGCCCCCGGGCGCCCATTGGATCACAGACATCAGCAAGCCCGTGGAAGAACTGTACGACCTGGAGCAGGATCCGGACGAGATTCACAACCTCGCCGATGCGCCGGAGATGGCCGAAATCCTGGTGCGCATGCGCACGGCGCATGAACAATGGCGGGAAGACATTCGTGATCTCGGGTTGATACCCGAAGCGGAACTTTTCCGCCTGCAGGAGGTCTACGGCACACGTTACCGGATATACGAAGGAATGGAACAAGACCATCCCGGCTTTTGGGAAGCACTCCGCCGCACAGCCCAAGCCGCCAATCATGCGCAACCCGAAGACGCGGAAGTTTTGCGGACGGCCCTGAAAAGTCCCCATGCGTCCCTGCGCTATTGGGCCGTCATCGGACTACGCCAAAACCCGGATAACGACGCCCTGCTCAGCGACACGCTCCGGGATCCTTCGCCTATGATTGTCGTGCTTGCCGCCCAGGGATTGTTGCAGCATGGTGTTGCCGATATGGATGCCGCTCTGGAAGCGCTAAAGACCGTTCTGTCGGGAGAAGACGAATGGGCGGGCCTGCTGGCGGCTGACGCACTCGACACCGCCGGGGAAAAGGCGCTTCCGATACTGCCCGAATTACGGCAGGCCCTCGAAAACCAGGAGAACAAATACATCGTCCGCATCGCGAACCATGCCGTAAATATACTTCAAGGCGCAAAAAATAACGTCCAATAAAAATCAACGGGTGTTATTCGTACAAGCAGGCGTCCAACAAGGCAAGCACTTCCTCCAGCACCGCTGCGGAAGCATGGCCTATAGAACGTGCTTTCCGCGCGCGGAAATCCAAAGACTTGGCCTGCTCCACCATGATGAAACCCGTAACCGGCGCATCCTCACCAACAGCCACGTGAAAGGGGTATCCCCGGGCGGTATTCGTGAGTGGACAAGCAATGACAAGTCCCGTATGCTTATTGAACAGGGTATTGCTGACCACAAGGGCCGGACGCCGCCCTTTCTGTTCGTGTCCCGATTGGGGATCAAGACTGACGCTGATATACTCCCCTTTCCGTGGAATATACGTCCCCATTTACCAGACTTCCTTGCCGACGGGCGGACCCCAAGAAATTTCTTCAGACGCGCCGGACTTCGGGATACGCGCCACGAGTTCCTCTAGTTTAAGCCGACCGCGCACGCGCCTCGCCGGTATAACCAAAATGGCGCCATCCTCGACCTTGAGCTCCACCTCATCACCCAACTTGAGATGGGCAGCCTCTATCACATCCCGGGGAATACGAAGCCCCTGGCTGTTGCCCCATTTCAAAATTTTTGTTACCATAGGCCTGTCTCCATGTATACCCAAAGTATATACCACTTAGCCTGTCCCGCGCAATTGCTTTCTCCCTGATCGCCGGACAAGAAAAGGACATGTAAGAGCGCATTGGCGATACTCCTCGATCTAATGGGGGACGCGAAAGAAATCAACCTGAATCGAAAGAAAAAACCAACAGGGCAAAACAAGAAGGGGCAAAAACAAAGTCTCCATCCAAGGATTTCGTTTTTCATTACAAACAACCACAACCAGCGTCATTCCGGTTTTTTCGCGACCTTTGACTCGGGTCGAAGTATATTACTGGATAGCGCGAAAAAGACCGGAATCCAGATTAGATACACTTCGAGGAACGCCCATATATCCCCCCAAAAAAAAATTGAGAAAACAATCTGATCCCTCTTCAAGGGCTTCAGAAGATGGGTTCCGGTCTTTTCGCGGCCTGACACACGCTTCGCTGCCAGTCCTTTCTTCACCGCGAAAAACCGGAATGACCCGTTGGTTGTGGAGGTGTGATAATGAGCCAGAACGCGACACTCCTCTTGGTTACATACATGATTCGCGTTGAGCCTGGCCCCTTGATTATCGCTGCTCGCCAAATACAACCTATTTTATCCGGCGATCCGGGTCAATCCGCATTGAATCATGTCATCTCATGAAATCAACCGAGGAATGGATTTTTAATCTCGTAAAACAAACTCCTCACATCTTGAGTCATACCTAACGGTACTGGTACGCTCCTTGGTGCAGATTCAGACGATTGTGTGGGAACGAAACACCCCGGATTTTTGCCGGGACTAGACTAACAAGAGCACTCCAAATTAAGGGAAGAAAATGGGAAAGAGCATCATAGCTTCCAAAAATCAACCGCTTGTTTCCAGACGCGCCTTTGTCCAACGTTCAGGCGCGGGTATTCTGGGACTGGGGCTGGGGGCGCTATCCTCCGCAACGGCATGCCACGCGGAAGAAACCGGCAATGACACCTTTGCCATCATCCATGGTCCGGTCGTACAGTCACCGGGCCCGGGCGAGGTGACCGTCACGTGGCATACGAACCGGAACGCCTCGTCCAAAGTACTGTACGGCACAGACGGCCAACTGGATCATACGGCGGTGACCAGCAGGGACGGGCTGATCCCCAACGACAGCACCTGCCACGCGGTGCGCCTGACCGGGTTAACGCCGGGCAAGCCCTTTCAGTATCGCCTGGTCTCGCGGGAATTCAAGGGATATATCACGCCCTATGTTGTCAATCACGGGGAAACGGTAGAAAGTGAGGTGTTCACCTGCACCCCCCTGGACCCTGCGAAAGAGTATTTCTCCTTTGTCATGTGGAACGATATCCATGATGATTCGCGGCGACTCGAAGCCATGTTCAACGATATCTCCTGGGACGGTGTGGATTTTGTGGTGTTGAACGGTGACATCCTCAATGATTTTGTGGCGCACGAACGTTTCTTCATCGCGTTTTACGACAGCTGCGCCCGGAAATTCGGCGCTGCCCTGCCGATGGTGTTTGTCCGGGGCAACCACGAAACGCGCGGTCCATGGGCGCGGCGCTTTTTGGACTTCGTGCCCGGCCGCGAAGGACGCCCTTATTACGCCTTCGACCATGGCGGCGTTCATTTCCTGGCGCTGGATTCGGGCGAGGACAAGCCCGACGACAACAAGGAATATGCCGGGCTGGTCGAGTTCGCCTCGTTCCGCGAGGCACAAACCGCATGGCTCCGGGCCGACCTGGAAAGCGAAGCCGCCCGGAACGCCCGGTACCGGATTGTCCTGTCCCATCAGCCGCCCGCGCCGGTGGGCTGCGACGGCTTCGGCTGCCAGGAAGTACGGCGCTTGTGGCGGCCGCTGGTCAACGCGGCCGGCGCGCGCTTGTGGCTGAGCGGACACACCCACGACTTCGCCTGGTGCAAACCGGGAGAAGACGGGGACAATGTGTTTCATGCCATGACGAATCCGCCCGACGCGACGGTCCGCGTGGATGTCGCCCCGGAAGCGCTGAAGGTCACCGTCCTCCAAAAAGGCGGCGAAGTGTTGCACAGGGAGACCATTCCCGCCTGACACCGACAACCGCAACTGCTCAAGGGCAAAGGGCCCGACGAGCCTCGTTGATGGCGCGCGCGAGCGCTTCGGGGGTTTGGGAACCCACGATGTGCTGCCGGTTGTCGCGGGTCACCACCAGTATACCCTGATCGCCGCGCATGGTGTAGTACCAGCAGGGTTTGCCGTCGAAGCGGCCCCGGCGGTAGCCCCAGCCGCCCGCATCGCGTAGAGGACGGTAGTGCACCTCGCGCACATCTACGACCGATTCCAGGGGGATGCGCCGCCATAGCATGGGGAAGAGCAGCCCCAGCCTTGTATAAATTATGTCCTGACGAATTTCAGTGCACAGGCAAAAGAGGTTCAGTAATAATAACCCGGTCACCCCAAGTAACACTCCTTCCAGGGTGCCGCTTCCAACCCAGAAGAGCAGGAGCAGGGAGGATAGTATGGCAACAGCGAACAGGATATGAAGCCAAAGGCGTATGCCCTGTTTTTCTTTGTAATACGTCACACTTATGTCTCCCGGAGGTTACGCTAGTGCCTCCCGTTTCTCGTGAGGGGGTTCAAGCCCGTGCGGACAGGCCCTGATCCACCAAGGCCGTCCTGATAGCGGCTGCCAGTCTTTCCGGATCCTGGGAACCTACAATATGCTGACGGTTGTCAGCGTCCAGGATATATACGCCCCGATTGCCGCGCATGGTGTAATACCAACAGGACCGGCCGTCATACCTGCCATAGCGGTAGCCCCAGCCGCCGGCGTCACGTATCGGCCGGTAGCGCACGGCCTCCACTGAAACCACGGTATCCAAAGGAATCCGCCGCCACATCATGGGAAAGAGAAAACCCAGGCGCAGGTAGATCACATCCTGCCGCACCTCCGTGCGCAAGCATAGGAGATTCGCGACCAAGGGCAGCAGGAACACGGCCAACAGCGCGGCAACGAGCCCCTCGCCGTCCTGTTGCCTGCCTACCTGGCCCGAACACAAAGGCAGAAACACGGTGAGAACAAAAATGCCCGCCAGCAGAATAAACACCCAGAAGGCTACAGTTTGTGTTTCCGTGTAGTACACCATTGCCCGCGCTTTCAACGGCCGCGAAGGCCTGTTATCATCGCACGGGAATATTATGACTCAGCGGAAGGTGTTTTTCCAATATCTGATCGGATCCGGTGCCTGAATCCTATTTCTCCTTGCGCGGCTTTTGCACAGCCCGGGCCTCATAAGCGGCGCGGCCGCCATGCGGCGCCAGCGGCGGCGTCGGATTGCCGCGCCACTTAGGCCACAGGTAGTCATTCATAATCTGCCGCACGGGGAAGCCGGTGAGTGGCTGGTCCGCATAGGGGGTTTCCCCGATTTCCCGCTGGGAAAGGGACCGGTAATAGGCTTGCCGGTTGTAGGCGTCGGCCATGGACGCCATTTTCCCGCCCCGCAGCGGGGTGGGCGATTCCGGCAGGCCTGCCGCCTCGCCGGTGTCAGGGCGCATGCCCCAGCGCAGTTCGGGGGGGTGATTGGGGTCAAAGGAAAGGTCGAAGATCCGCTTCTCCAGTTCGAAGAGGGTCATGGCTTTTTTGGCGCCCGCGCTGTCGGTGATTTCGAACGCGGTGTCGCGGAACACCTTGTCTTTCTCGGCCAGGAACGCCCACGCCATGTCGGAAGTGCTCCAGATGGCGTGCAGGTTAAAGCCCTTCAGGTCCAGGTGGCCGCTTTGCATGTCCAGCCATTGGATCGCGGCGTCGGCCTCTTCCAGAAATTCAAAATAAGCGGCGCGAAATTCGGTGTCCGTGAGGGCGGTGGCGTAGCGGCCCCAGCGTCCACCGGCAGTATAGATATTCCAGTCCGCGCCCTTGTCGGGAAACTCGATGGGCCCGTTGGCGCGCACCTCGGCCCAGGCCTCCTGCACGGCGGCATCACGCGCGATCAGCTGTTCCCGCGCCCGGGCGGCATACTCGCGGATCAGCCCGGAAACAGAGATGGGCTCCCCGCCGCGCAGGCGATAACGAATCAGCTGATGCATGCTTCCAAAGGCAAGCCCGTCCTCGGTGATCTTGCCTTCTTTGACCAATTCTTCCATCTTCTCGTACTGCTCAGTGTTAAACCCGAACTCGGCCATTTCCGCGTCGGTCCTGCGGCGCACCCGCGTCACCTTCCCCTCATCGTCGGTTTCTGCAACGGGAAAGCGGAATATCCGGAAGCCTCGGAAACAGCCCGCGTAAGGGTCTTCCTTGTTTTCCGAATGTTTTGGGGTGATTCCCGTGACCACGTTCATGCTGTTGAAGGTGTAGAGGTCGCGGGTATACGACGTAGTGGCGTCCAGGAAACGCACGTTGCCGCTGGGTTCCAGTTTCGCCAGGATCAGCACATGCCCGTCGAGATAATAAAGACAACCCGGCACCAGGTAATTCCGATTCAGGGCGATGGGGCAGGTGTCGCTCAATTCAGCGTTCTTGGCATAGGGCGGCACGCGCAGGTTCCCCGTGCAGGTGCCGACCGTGGCATCCACAAAAAACTGCAGCGCGGACGAATAATCGAAGGAGCTCACCGTGCCCACGGGATAGGTGGCATCGGCGGTGCGGATATCGCCCCCGCCCACGGCGCGCACGTGACTGAACATGAAGGGCAGGCCGCGGCGGCAGGCATAATAGGCGCCGAGGGACATGGAGAGTTTGTGGCAGTCCACCACGCGATGCATGGCGCGAATGGATTCCAGGTCCAGCTGAGGATTGCACGGTTCCCCCACAAAGGCGGGATCCAAAAGCAGGTTCATATCGGGGTCGGCAAGAACCTGCTCCAGTTTCGCAAGGCGCTGCGCCACGGTCCCATTGGCCTTGCGGTCGTAAATACGGCTGATCCACGCCGAGAAATGGCGCAATTCCGCCGTGTTCCACTGACGGTACAAGGGCCAGGCGCCACGGTCGGAATGCAGGCAGGCGGGATTGGGATCTTCGCTGAAGGCCTGGTTGCTCCCCCCCCAAAGCATACTTACCATCAGAAGCATTAGAAAGTAATTCAGAATACGCATGTGACTTATTCAGACTCCATGAAACGAACACAATAAGGAGGTTAGGCATGAACCGCAATGCATTAAACAACATAGACGAGGCATCTTTGCCGCATTACCCTATACAACATGCCTGAAGAGAACGCGGCAAGGATGCCGCGTCTACTTTATGCACAAAAAAATCAATCTTATGTTGAGAACGTCGGCGACAAATGGATGAAGTACAACCAGACCGAACGACGGCACACTGGCATACATTACTTATTATCGCCGCATTCTACTGTTTCTCCGGTCTGATCTGCCGCCTCTATCCCGCCTGCCTTTTCTTTCCGGCTCAACGGGCTTCTGCGTCGACTCTTCATCCGGCGTCAGCTGGGGCGGTCCGCCCGCGGCGGGCGTGACAGGCGCAACAGCTGGTTCGGGCTCCACAGGCCGCAGCAGCGGCTCGGTGGCATAGGACCATTTACCCACCTGCGCATCGAGTTTGTCGCGGATGGGGAAACCCTCGGTATACATACCGCGCAGGTAACTGGTGGTCGTTTCGCGCTGGCACAGGGTGCGATAAAAAAACTGCAGGCGGTAGGCTTCCAGCATGGGCACCCGGGCGCCGCCCGGCACGGGTGTAACGGTTTCGGGCATGCCCTCCCGTTCGGGGCTGTCCGGCGGTGCGCCCCAGCGCAGTTCCGGGGGATGGTTCGGGTCGAAGGACAGGTCATAGAGACGCGCCTCGAGATCCGCCAGGGTCAGGGGCACCTTCCTGCCCGTGGAATGGGTGTATTCCAGCACCTTGTTCTTAAAATGGCGGTTCTTTTCGGCGATCATGGCCGCAGCCAGGTCCGCCTGGCTGTTCACATTGTAGGATTCCAGGCCGGTCAGATCCACGAAGGACGGTTTCATGCCGAACATACGTACGCAGTATTCCATCCAGTCGGCCAGATAGAAATACTTGTTACGTCGGTCCACGTCCGATGACGGGGAACTCCAGGTTTCCCAGCGTCCAACGGCTTGGAAGATATTGTCGTTGTCCTGGTCCTCGGGGTACACGATGGGCCCGTTCCGCTTCACGTCGTTCCAGGCGTCCTGCACGAACCATTCCCGCTCCAGGTAGGCCGACAGCAGTTCGTCGCAATAGGCGGCGATAAAGGCGGCGGGAACCACCTGGTCCACCGTCTTCATGCGCAGGCGGATCAGGTCGTGCAGGCTTTGCGGTTTCAGGCCATCCTCTTCGATCTCATGGGATGTGTACATCTCCCGGACCACGTCATACTGCTCGGTGCTGTACCCGAACTCGCGCATTTCCTCGTTGGTGCGGCGCCGCACACGGATGACATTGCCCCGCGCGTCGGTTTCCGCGATGGGATAGCGCAGCACGCGCAGGCCCTGGAAGCAACCGCTCCATTCATTCTCCGGATCGCTGCCCCGGGGAGTGATGCCGCCCACGGCGTTCATCCCGTTATAGGTGAAAATGTCCCGGGTGTTGGTGGTGCTGCAGTTCAGAAAATACAGCTCGCCATACTCGGTCACCTTGGCCAGCACCAGGCAGTGCCCGTCCAGGTAATTCATGCAGCCCGGCAGGAGATACTGCCGGTTCAGCGCGACAGGCACGGTATCCGACAGGCCAGCATCCTTGCCGTTCAAGTTCACCCGGTAATTGCCCGAAATGAAGTGGCCCACCGCGTCATTAAAAAAGGCGGACACGGAACCGTAGGCGGCGCTGTTCGCGCCCCGGGTCGGGTAGTTGAAGGACGAAATGCGCACGTCCACCCCCCGCTCGCCGGAATACACCGTGGCCGTTATCCAAGGCAGGGCGCGTCGGTACGCGTAATAGGCCGGTATAAAGGCGGTAAACTTGGCGCAATCCATCAGGTGATGCATGGACCGGATCACACCGGGCGGCAACTGGGGATTCGAGCCCTGGCCGAGAAACTCCGGGTTCTGCAACAGGTTCATTTCCGGGTCAGTCAACAGGCGTTCCAGCTTGGCTGTGCGCTGTTCCACGTTACCCTTCGTCTTCATATCGTAAAGATTTTCCACCCATTTCGCGTAATGCTGTGTTTCCGCCGGCGTCCACTGACGACGGATGGGCCACGCGCCGCCTCCGCGAATAGACGGCGGGTTCGGGTCCGCCGCAACGGCGCTGACGCCCAAACCCGCCGTCAGCAAGAGGCAGGTCAGGGTCAGGGACAGAGTAAGGATTGTTTTAGATTGTGTCATGATTCACCCCTGTATCAGGTTTGAGAGGCTCTATTCTAGTGCAAATGGCCGGGTGCTGACAACCCGGGCGTTTTTGTGTAGTCTGTTGGTAAACACCTTGCCGCTGTTCGGCATTCCGAAGTTCATCGACACAAAAGAGGCAATATACGTTTCATCTGGGTGACGAATTCACCTTTTTGGGCTCCCTCGAGTTTGTGACCTGCCGGCGTTTTTGTTTATGCTTAAGGGATGTCTGGACGTCCGTGCGGAGACCTTACAAACTGAAGTTTGTACTCCGGACATATACAAATGGGAGATATCCGCCATGACGCTGTTTCGATGCTTGCTTATGTCCATGCTTGCCCTGCCGGCCCTGGCG
>JAAYBJ010000168.1 GCA_012730105.1 Candidatus Hydrogenedentota bacterium | reverse complement strand
GCCCAAAAGTATTGTTATCTTACGAACAACTTCGTGCTGCCCGCACTTACCATCGCACATCTGTACAAGGCCCGTTGGCAAGTCGAATTGTTCTTCAAATGGATAAAACAACACCTGCGCATCAAAAAGTTTTATGGTACCTCGGAGAATGCCGTCAAAACTCAAATCTGGATAGCGGTCTGCAGTTATGTACTTATTGCCATCATGAAGAAGCGTCTTGGAATCGAGCAAAGCCTCTATACAATTCTGCAGATTTTAAGCGTCAGTCTTTTCGAGAAAAGCCCCATTTTACAGGTGTTTTTGAAAAATGACGATGACAAAAACAGAGGTGACGACCGTAACCAATTGGAATTATTCAACTTTTAACCGGACACTAGTGTTACTGCATATCTTCACAATTTTTTATTGTTTATGACATCCAGCGTTTTCTTGTTGCCGTAAGACGAGTAAGACCTGTATAACGGGTAGGACAAGCATACTAAAAAACGCTTTGGTTTAAATACACTGTCCTACGCATCCTATTCGTCCTACCTGTCCTATACCTCATAATCCGGCACGTATCCCGTGAAATTGGAAATGCTGAACATCCCGAGAAATCTCTTTTCACCAGAGAACGGTTACATCAATTTATGTTTTGACAGGCGCTACTTCGCCAGGTCCAGGGTTACCGTATCGAAGAACCGTGCGGATTCCTCAACTTCAGGCATGGAGTCGAGCCAGTCATCGGAATATTCAAGCCCGAACATGCGGGGTTTGATGCCCTGGCGGAAGACTTCTTCCAGGAAGGCACGCGTCCTGCCCACGCCTGTGCCCCAGGGCACATCATGGCCCTCGGGGCTTAACTCGTTAAGGTCGTGCATTTGCACCTCGAAGAGACGATTGCCGATAACACCGACTGCGGCCACGGGGTCTATGCCGCTACGCATCCAATAGCCCATATCGGCGCAGACGCCGATGTGCGGGCCGCGTTCTTTGCAAACTTTCATTACGGCCTCGGGACTCCAGTAGTTGGGCGAAGCCTTCTGATCATGGTTATGGAGGGCCAGGTCAATATCATAGTCGTTGCAGAACCCTTCAATGGTGTCCAACGCTTCCTGGGGCGGTTCGGAGATGAGGGTTTGGATACCCATCTTTCGGGCGAATTCGAATACCTTTCGGCAGCCTTCCTCATCACCGGGAATGACGGAGTAGAAGCAGGTCAACATACGCACGCCGGCATCATCCAGTTTGATACGGATGGCTTTCAGTTCTTCATCGGTCAGGTCGGCATTGAAGTTCTTGTCAATACCACCACCCACCTTTTGGAAGTCCAGACCGCCCAGATAAGCGAGTCCGAGTTCGTCTGTCTTCTCTATGGTTTCAAAAAGCGTATATTTGTGAAAGGTGTAGGCAACGATGCCCAGATTCCATCCGAGTTCTTCCTGCGCCGCGATGGCGGGCGTCAGGCGGGCGCTTGGGATGGTGGGCGCCTCCAGATCGCCCAAGGCAAACTGGGCTGCTGCCAGGTAAAACTGTAACAGGGCGGGATCCCAGAACTGGTGCGGATTGTGGCCGAAGGTGGTATAAAACACGCGTCCCCGGCCATAGTGGCGAACCCATGCCGCAGCGTAATCCTCATCTTCCCGTTCCGGAGGCTTCGCGCTGAGGTCTGTTTTTTCATTGTCGATACTGAAAAGTACGCGGACCCGATCGCGTGAATAGGGATCGCCAACACGGAAGAACTCGTCGCTGAGTTCAAATCCCTCGTTCGGGAAGGATGCCAATAGCGGATGTCCGGGCGAATCCATTTTCATAAAACACTTTTCCTGCGCCTCCCGATGCCGGGCGCCGCGTCCACCAAGCATACGCCCGAACTCCGGCCAATCGTCGCCGCCGCCGTCCCAGTCCCAGAAAGCAACCGCCGTACCGTGTACGCCCATGAGGCCGCCGCCGCCATAGACGAATTCCAGCAAGTTCTGGCGGAGCTTGGGATCGGTGAATTGATTGCCTACGGTGTTGTTCAGGAACACCGCATCGAATTGGGACAGGGTTTCCTTTTCAAATACCGCCGGGTCGCGGCTGATGACGACTTCAAAGGCACCCGTCTTCTTGCCCATTTCCTGGAAGGCGAGATTCGCGTAAAATCGTGAAGGATGACCGCCATAGACCACATTGACATCAAAAATCAGTAATTTCCGCGGTTGTTTGGGGGATGCCGGGGCCGCTTCAGGCAAGGCCGCCATGATCTTTGCGCGGTCTTCGTCACTGATGACATATCCGCCGTCTTCGGGACCGCCGGTTTCATAGGCCAGGGCAACAAAGGGCACCTGTAAGCATCCGAAGGTTATTAACAGAAACGCTATAGCCTTCAGAGGGTACGTATCCGCCGTTATGGTCTTCGGTTTGGTTATCATACCGTGTTCCTCCTATCCCCGTTAATACTCCCCTTTCAAATCAAGGGGGTCAGTATACGTGTTGGGGTCGTCATAGTGGCATAGCGATAGTGCGGTTTTCAATTGCATAGATAGAAGAAAAGATGAAAGCAGTTTAATACCGTCCAGCAAGGGGTTCCCGAATAGGAATTTGGAAACCATATGGACTACATCCTGCAATCGGGTATGACTTCTTCCCCTATCATTGGGTTACTGTGACAAGTTTCTGGGCACCCGGCGAAACGCTTGTCTTTCAAAGCGTGCTGGAAGGCAACGGTATTCCCGCTTTTGTACAGAATGAATGTCTGGGCGGCCAGTTTGCTCCTCTGACGTTGCCATCATGTGCAGGCCAAAAAAATTTCTTCGCCTAAGAAAAATCGTTATGATGTATAATTGGAAATATGTAAAGAGCAACAGATTCATTACATAAAGGCGTAGCGGAGAGCAGGCGGTCATGGGCTCAAGCACAATAAGGAGCGTCACAGATGGGGGATGGGTTTACTGCATTCGTGGCGGAAAACATATGAACCTTATGAAGCGTTTTTTAATTCCATGTCTTGTTGTAAACCTTTTTATCTTGCATGCCGAAGGGTTGGTCATAAACGAATTTATGGCTTCGAATACGACCTTTATGGCTGATGGCGACGGGGATTACGAGGACTGGATAGAACTCTATAATCCCGGAGACAAAACGATTTTCCTGGCGGGGTATTATCTTTCTGATGACGAAGAGAATCCTTTGAAATGGAAATTCCCGCCGGGAAATGCGAATATCGCCCCCCATTTGTATTACCTAATATGGACCTCGGGTAAGGACAGATTAGATCGGGCAAACATGGTTCATACGAACTTCAGCATCAGCGTAAAGGGGGAGGTGTTGCTTTTATCCGCCCCGAATGGAACGCTTGTTGACCGGGTATCTTCCGTGCAGTTGGCCCAGGATATTTCTTATGGGCGGGATGTTGAAGACAACTGGATGTTTTTTGAGGAACCAACACCTTGGGGGGCCAATACCACGCAAGGCTACATCGGCATAGTGAGTCCCCCGCGCTTCTCGCGGGAATCAGGCTTTTATACCGGAGGCTTTTCGCTGGAATTATTTCACCCGGATGCCGGGACCACTATTTACTACACGCTGGACGGCAGTATTCCCGCACCGACAAACGGCATGTTGTATGAGGATCCCGTCTGGATTGACAGCGGGATAGGAAACACGAATACGATCTCAATGATTCCAACGATGTATTACGGCGACGAGGAAGGCAATCCTACGACGTGTTCTCCCCGTGGAGAGGTATTCAAGATATCCGTGGTGCGGGCAGAGGCCTATCGTGAAGGGTATCTCGCGTCTTCTCCCGAGTCCAAAACATTTCTGGTGGATCCCGAAATACAGGACCGCTATCCCGTGCCGATTGTATCGCTGGTAACGGAGGCCAAGAATCTTTTTGATGACACCATAGGCATTTATGTTCCGGGCGACCTCTATGAGAACCTTTTCCCGGAGGAACCCTGGCAGGCCCATCCGGCAAACTATCATCAAAAAGGGGATATCTGGGAAAGACCGGTGCATATAAGCCTGTTCGAACCGGGCGGGAAACTCGGTTTCGCGCAGGATGCCGGCATCCGTATTCATGGCGCCTGGACGCGCTGGTTCCCGCAGAAATCGCTTCGCCTCTACGCCAGGGACCTCTATGGCGAGGATGCCTTTGACTATCCCTTATTCGGCGACGCCTATACGGATATCTTCAAGCGTTTTATACTGCGCAACGCAGGCTGCGATTTTCAACGGGCGTGTTTGCGTGACGGGTTGACGCAGAATCTGATAGCGGAACTGGGTCTGGACCAGTCCGCCTACCGGCCTTGTGTGGCTTTTATCAACGGCGAGTATTGGGGCGTTTACGATATCCGGGAAAGAATAGACAAGTATTATCTGCAGTATCGGCATGGGGTCGATCCGGAAAATGTGGACCTGCTGAAGGAATTGGCAGAGGTGGAGGAAGGGGATGCCGCCCACTACACTGCCATGATGGAGTTCATAGCGACCCATGACATGTCGCAGTCCGAGAATTATGAACATATAAAGACCTTGATGGATATAGACAACTTTACCGCCTATCAGGCCGTCCAATTATACATTGGCAATAAGGACTGGCCGAACAAAAACATTTATTTCTGGCGGTTGCGCACGGACGCTTATGTTCCGATTGCCCCGCCAGGTCATGACGGTCGGTGGCGATGGATCGTGTGGGATACGGACGACGGCTTTGGTTTGAACGAACCCTATACCTATAACAGCCTGGCCCGTCTTGCCGAAGATACCCCTGACTTCCAATGGTATCCCTTTCGGAAACTTCTCGAGAATGCGGAGTTTCGCAACGGCCTGATAAACCGCCTGGCGGACTACATGAATACCCTGTTTCTACCGGACGTGGTTATGGCGCGGCTTATTGCCATGCGGGATGCCCGGGAACCGATGATGGCGGAGCATCTGGCGCGCTGGAATTTCCCTTACGCCCCGACATCCGTGTCGGAATGGCATGACGAGATTCAAGTGATTATGGAATACGCCATGGAACGTGGCGCCTATATGCGTCAGCATATTCTGGAATTCTTCGGTCTCCCGGGAACCGCTGCCGTTTCCATTGCGCCGGTCCCCGTCAATCAGGGGGGTATCCGTATAAATTCAATCACACGCCAGGATATTTCCGACGGTTGGGAAGGCGTTTACTTCCAAGGGGTTCCGGTCGAAATTGAAGCCTTACCCACACCAGGTTATACCTTTGCGGGCTGGAGCGGATTGCCCGAGGATACACCGGCATCCACCGAAGTCATTCTGGAGGACAGCCTTGAGATCACCCCGTTATTTACCGAGGCCGAAGCAAGTTCAATCATTCATTATTGGAACTTTAATGACGGTACCAGTACGCCCCGCTATACCGCGGGTGGTGCGACACTGGAGCCGGTCCTTGGCCCGAGTACGGAAATTGTCTATGATGGTGCACAGGGCTTCATCGGAGAAAATGCCCGTTTTGCTGATGATGCGGGCCTTCACTTGCGAGTAAACAATCCACTGGGCGCCTCCCTGACCTTTCAACTGCCCACTACCGGATATGAAGACATTCTGTTCATGTACGAAACCCGCCGATCCGCGAAAGGAGCGGGGATACAACAGGTGTACTACAGCGTGGATGGCGGCCTATTCGAGTTGTTCACTACATTTGTCATCTACGATGCGGACCCGGTCCTGCACGCGCTGGATTTCGGGGCCATTGAAGGGGTTGCCGACAATCCCGACTTTGCCGTACGCATTGAATTTGAACAGGGCGCCGGCGGAATAGAAGGAAACAACCGCTTCGATAATGTCACCCTTGATGGTGTGGTAGCCGGGGCAAACCAGCCCCCGGTATTACTTTCGGCAATCGGCCTGCAGCAAGGCATTGAACAGGGCGGTGAAATATCCATCCCGCTCGACGTTTTATTTAACGATCCCGAGGGCGACCCGATTTCCTTTGAAATCGTTCTTGACAAGACAGGAATCGCTGATGCGGCGCTTGAGGGGAATACGCTCGTTTTACAACCCCTGCTGCGCGGCGAGCTTCTGGTTACCCTACTGGCATCGGACCCTTATCATCCACCGGTCCCGACGGCCTTCCGAATGCTCGTTTATCCCGCAGCCCACCGTATGGTTGACGGGGAATTTTCCTTTGAGGAATGGTCGCCGGACGCCCCGGACGGTGTGTATCCGGCACACCTGCTGTTCCTGCAAAGCAATACCGACGATACCCTTTTGGATACGCCGCTTGAATACGCCTATCACATACCTCACGACGACTATAACGAAGACGACTTCGCCACGATAGGTTTCCCCTACAACAACACCCGCCGCACACGGATAAACGGCCTGAATGAGGAGGGGATATCCTTTATTAACACCGGCCGCAGCCGTGACCTGGGCGGCGCCCTGCTGGCGGTGGACACCACAGGCATCCAGGATGCCGTGACATTACGGTGGCTGTGCGGCACTTTGTTGCATAACGAGCGCGAATATGCCATCAGGCTGCAATACCGTACCGGAGTTTCTGGCCCCTTCCTGGACATCACCGATGATCAGGGAACTGCGCTGGAATATCTGGCGCAGGAGAACGGACATATCCAGGGTTTCGGTCCCGTTGTTTTGCCAGAGACGTTGCTGGACGCCCCCTATGTGCAGATTTTGTGGCGTTATTATCTTGTATCCGGCGACAGCGGTCCTAGGGCCCAATTGCGTCTCGACGATATTCATATATCCGTAGGTGGTCCCGTCGAAGGCGAGGGCGAAGTCTTGCCAGAAGGTGAAGGCGAAGTACCCGCCGAGGGCGAGGGTGAAGTCCTGCCCGAAGGTGAAGGTGAAGTACCCCCTGAAGGTGAGGGAGAAATCCTGCCCGAAGGCGAGGGTGAAGTCCTGCCCGAAGGTGAAGGCGAAGTACCCCCTGAAGGTGAGGGAGAAATCCTGCCCGAAGGTGAAGGTGAAACTCCTGCCGAAGGCGAAGGTGAAGTACCCGCCGAGGGCGAAGGCGAAGTACCCGCCGAGGGTGAGGGCGAAGTTTTGCCAGAAGGTGAAGGCGAAACTTCCGCCGAAGGTGAAGGTGGAGTACCCGCCGAGGGCGAGGGTGAAGTCCTGTCCGAAGGTGAAGGCGAAGTTTTGCCCGAAGGTGAAGGTGAAGTACCCGCCGAGGGTGAAGGCGAAGGCGTTGTGGAAGGTGAAGAACCGGTTGAAGGCGAAGAACCGGTCGAAGGTGAAGACGAAGGCGAAGTGGAACCCACCTGCTGCGAACGCTTCATATGGCTGGATCCGGTTAACCTCTTCCTCTGCTTGCTGGCGCTCTTGGCCTTGCTGGTTGCCAGTATCTTCTTGGCCACCGGAGATATAATCGCCCCGATTAACTTCAACGGTTAATGTTGAACTAACTGAACGATTCGGCCCGTCGTCGGTATTCGAAGGTGGGCCTTTTTCGTTATGTGCCTGTCGGGGATCTTGCCACTATCCACAACTATTGTCTTTATTTTGTGTAGTTCACAGGCAATTCTTAATGGCGTGAGTACTGAAAACGCCCCGAAGGGACTGCGGATAGTAACCCAGCATTTTATGGTAATGCTGAAAAGTGGGAATTCGATTCAGATTCCTGGGGTTGGTTGTCGTTGTTCGGAATTAAGCATGGTTATCGCCCTTATACCAGCCAGCAATACAAAGAAGGAAGTCGTTTCACACAACAATACGAGCAAGGCAGCCATGCACGCTGTATGATACTCACCCCTTTTGTACACTGGTCAGTACGAAACAACACCCATATTGTCGGTGATTATGCCGTTTTCAAACTTGGTTTTTACTTTCGCACCAAGATAGTTTTAGATATGATCGCGAGCGGGGAGTTTTTTCGATTATGAATTACGCACACGATTGCGCACACGCGGGAGGTTGTGAGGCGGGCGGGATGGTGAAGCGCGGTAGGGTCAATTTTTTTTCGGCACATTTCCTGAGGCTATAGTGTTCCCGGATTCCATATGTTATACTTGCGAGGCAACTGAAAGGAATCCAATGACCAGCCCTGAATATAAGTGGGTTACCATAGAGCGGTTCTGGACCTCGGGTCCGGCACTCTTTATAAAGAACGTTCTTGAAGGGAACGGCATACCCGCCTTTGTTCGCAATGAATACATGGGCGGACTGTTCGCGCACCTTTCCATGAGAGGTGCCGAAGGCGGCATCGAGTTACAGGTCCCTTCCGACCTGGTGGACGAGGCCAGGGAAGTGCTCTTGGGAATTGAATGTGGTAACGGGGAATCCGAATTGGCGGACGACATCGGGGATCCAGCGCCTGATGAATCCTGATAGTCTCCACGCCGTTTCTTAAACCCCAAAAAACTTGACCGAACCAAGCGAGCGCGCTATTATAAAAGAAATTTCTGACGCACATAAGGCATGGTACAGCGTTCTGCCGGAATGCATTTAAGGAACCGGGCGTGCGGAATACCGGTAGCGTAACAATAGCAATTTAATGCGTGTTTTGTATTAAAGAAGTGTGTTGTTCACGTTTTAGCATGCTGAATTAGTTTAAGCCTTTGGATTTACACACACGCTGAAGCGTAAACATCATACTTCAAACACTATTTCGGTGCGGGCAGTGCCTGCATCAGGTGGACTACAAGGAGAATCAGATCATGTCACAGACTACTGATGCGGCGGCGTACAATGAGACCAGTCGGCGATCCTTTCTGAAGGCGACCACCATCACTGCGGCGGGCATGGCGATCGCGGGCCACAAGAGTGCGGCGGGGGCAAATGAAAAGCTCGCTGTTCACGGCGGACCGGCCGCCATTCCGACTCCCGACACGGACGCCTGGCGCTGGCCCCGCTACACGGAGGAAGACGAGCAGGCGGTATTAAATCTGTTAAGGTCGCCGGGCTACAGCGCAAATGCCGCCCTTGAACAGGAATGGTGCGAGCATGTCGGCGTTCCCTATTCGAAGAGTTACTGCAACGGCACCAGCGCGCTGCTTTCCATGTTTTTCGCGTTGAACCTGCCGCCCGGCAGCGAAATCATGGTGCCCAGTTACACCTTTTTCGCGACCATCGTTCCCATGCGCCTGTTCGGACTGGTGCCGGTGTTCGTGGATATTAATCCCCGGACCCTGAATTTCGATCTTGACGATGCCAAGAAGCGGGTAACGCCCAATACGAGAGCGGTGTTGCCGGTGCACTGGATCGGATTGCCCTGCGACATGGACGCCATCTGCGACTGGGCCAAAGAGAAGGGCCTGATTGTGCTGGAAGACGCCGCGCACGCCCAATACGCGAAGATCAAAGGCATCCATACGGGCGCTTGGGGCGAAATGGCGATTTTCAGTTACCAGATGAGCAAACCGCTTCCCGGCATAGAAGGCGGCATGGGGGTGTATAAAACGCAGGAGTATTTCGATCGCGCCACGCTTCTCGGACACTATGACACCCCCGGCGTCGCTGATGACAGCCCTTATAAAAAATATAACGGCACCGGACTGGGCACCAAAACCCGCATGCATCCCGTGGCGGCGGAATTGCTGCGCGTCCAAATGAAAGGTTTGAAAGCACGCGTTGAGTCGGGGGTCGCCCAGACCAGGCGCCTCAATGACGTGTTAACCCAACTTCCGGGGCTCTATGAACAAACCAGCGGGCGCAGTGACGTGCAGCGTCTCTATTATGAGTGGAACATGCTCTTCATTGATGAAAAGGAAGCGGGTGTTTCCCGTGACGCCGTTGTGGCGGCATTGAAGGCCGAAGGTGTACGCGCCGACGCGCTGAGTTATCGCCTCCAGCACAAACAGCCCCTGTATACCGAGGCCGAATGGTGGCATCATCTTCCGGTCATCCCCGAACTGCCCGGTTCGGACACGGCCAACGCCACGAGCATCGCGCTGCCCTATTTTACGAAAGAAGCGCCCGAGATGGTGGAAGGCTATATCAAGGCCTTCGAAAAGGTCTGGGCACACCGGAGTGAGCTTGCCTGAAACAGGCCGGCGAGCCGATAACCAATCAAAACGGGCTTAACATGTGCCCCCGTTATAAATGAAAAGCGCTACCGCGCAATTGAACTACGAGCGTGGGTCTCGCCTTAAACCCAACGATTCATCGTAATCGTGCTCGTATCTCGTGCTTGTAATCGAGAACATGAAAAAGAAGCACGATTACGAATCACGCGTCATAATTCTCGTGTTTACAAAAACGCGAAAACATATTGAACTCTTTGTTTTTACAGCGGCTATGAGTTGATAATCTACTACTGTCCGCGGCGTAACCGTCCTTGCCTCCTGCAGGGTGGTGCGTTGCGGCGCTTGTTAACCCATTACCATGATGAGAGGACAAGACGATGGCACGCATACTTTCTGTTGCTATTTCCACGCTTCTGACCGCATTTTTACTGGCAGCCCTCAACATTGGCTGTGCCGCGCAAGCCCAAGTTGCCGATGAAGCGGCCGTAAAACCGCTGCGCTTGGCCTGTCGCGTGGCGAATTACGGCAAATTTCAGGACGAAGCCCTGGATCACATCAAGGGACTCGGCCTGCATTACGTCTTTATGAGCATTCCGAAACCGGAGGAAGTGGACGCGGTAAAACAACAACTTGATGCCAAAGGGCTGAAGGCACTGGTCGTCCGGGGCGACACGGATTTGTCCAAAGAAGCCTCCGTGGAAGAGCTGGGCGTACAGTTTGAGACCTGCAAACGGCTCGGCGTGGAGTACATGTTTTTGTCTCCCAAACGACATGACGCCCCCTTCGAAGTCATCTATGACCGGTTGCGCAAGGCGGGTAACCTGGCCGCGAAGAACGGGGTGATTCTGGTGCTGGAAACCCATCCAGACCTGGGCACCAACGGGGAAGTACACGTGGCGACCATGAAAGCCATTAACCATCCGAGCGTTCGTGTCAATTTCGACACCGCCAACATCACCTACTACAACCACGATACCGATGCCGTCACTGAGTTAAAAAACTGTATGGAATACGTGGCGACCATCGAGGTAAAAGACCATAACGGCGCGTTCGAAACGTGGAATTTTCCAGCGCTGGGCGAAGGCATTGTTGATTTTCCCGGCGTATTCAAGGTTCTGCGCGATCACGGCTATTCCGGACCGGTCACCCTGGAAGTGGAGGGGGTAAAAGGGGTGGAATGGAGTCTGGAAGACATCCAACAGGCCTTGGAAAAGTCCGTAAACTACCTGCGCGGCATTGAACGATTCGAATAAGTTTTCATTCCTCCCAACCAAGAGCAGGAACACGCATCCCTATGAACACACAGGTAACGCTGCAAACTCCTGATTATTTTATGATCATCGGCTATTTCCTGCTTATGCTGGGGATCGGCCTTTATTTCTACAGGTCCATGAAGGGTATTAAGGACTATTTCAGCGGGGGCAATAATATCCCCTGGTGGCTGAGCGGCGTTTCGTTTTACATGAGCAGTTTCAGCGTAATGGCCTTTATCAGTTACCCGAGTCTGTGTTACCGCTACGGCTTTGTCGGCATCACTCTGTTGTGGGTGGCCATTCCCGCCACCCTGTTCAGCACCATTTTCCTCGCCCACAAGTGGCGCCGTGCGCGCATTGACAGCCCCATGGAATACCTGGAACACCGCTACAGCCCCGTGCTGCGCCAGTTGTTCTCCTGGCAGGGGATTCCCACCAAAATCATCGACGACGGCATCAAGCTTTTCGCCATCGGCACCTTTATTTCTGTCAGCCTGGGCTTTGACATGAAATGGAGCATGGTCGGGGCGGGGGGTATCATGCTGCTCTACACCTTCATGGGCGGGCTCTGGGCCGTGGCCGTAACGGACTTTATCCAGTTTATAGTGCTGACCGCCGCCGTGATCATCATTTTACCGCTTTCTTTTTACCGGGCCGGCGGCTTTCTGGAAGTGTTTGAGAACCTGCCCGAAGGATTCATGCGCCTTACCAGCCCCGAATACGGTTGGGGCTATGTACTTTACCTGGTCGTGATGTACACCTTGGCTTGGAGCAGCGTCAATTGGTCCCTGATCCAACGGTATTACTGCGTGCCCACCGAGCGTGATGCCGTAAAGGTCGGTCTGAGCGTGGTTGTTCTTTACGTCATAGGCCCGCCACTGATGTTTCTTCCGGCGATCGTGGGCACCCAGCTTATCCCCGGACTGTCCGATGCCGGGACCATCTATCCTGAACTGTGCAGAATGCTGCTGCCTGCGGGCATGCTAGGCCTCATGATTTCCGCCATGTTCGCCGCCACCATGTCCATGTTGAGCAGCGATTACAATGTGTGCGCCAATGTGCTGACCCATGACATCTACCGGAGGCATGTACGACCGGATGCTTCCCAAAGGGAACTGGTGCTCGTAGGCCGTCTTATGACCCTCATGATCGGGATACTGGCCATAGGGGCGGCTCTGCTTATGGCTAATCTGGGCAAGGCGGAGGATTTGTTTACCATGATGGTCACCCTGTTCAGCGTGGCCACCGCTCCTGTCGCGGTCCCCATGATCCTGGGACTGTTGTCCCCAAGATTTACCGGACGAAGCGCATTCTGGGGCTTTCTGTGCGGCCTGTTTGTCGGCATTCTGCTCTTTATCCTGTCTTTATCCTCCCGGCCGATGGAACTTTGGCAACTCCGTTGGAATCCGGAAGCCAGCACGCTCAGTTTTTACGCCTATGCCGCCCCGCTTGAAATGGTTCTTTTTATTGCCACGAGCATGGTCACTTTGATTGTGATGCTCCTGATCACGGCGCTTCTACCCATGCGCACCGGGGACCGCGAAAAAATCAATGCTTTCTTTGAACGACTCAACAAACCTATAGGAACGTTGCCGGAAGAACAGGAGGCAGTTGGCGCGTCAAAAGCCATTTCCCCATTTCTTGTGGTGGGCATATCTTTGATTATTATAGCGTTATTGATGGCGGCGGTGCTGCCGTGGTCAGGTTCAGTCCTAACAGCGGTCCTGAACGGGGGAATAAGCCTGTTCCTGATACTGACTGGCGGAGGCATGGCCTGGCTCAGCAGGAACAAAGCCGTGTCCCAATAGACGACAGATTAGGGATGCTGAACAGATATTTAAAGCCTATAATACAATGAATGCCTGTCTCAAGGGGATGCGGGTGGTGCGCCCGACCGGACAGGCAGGAGGCGGGATTCCCTGTTACCGCGCGGTGTATTCCACTACAAGCGCTTCGTTCTCGCGCACGGCGCGGAGGGGCAGGCCACTATCCATCAGTTCCGCCCCCGTCATGTTTATGGGTTCGTCGTTGTCCCAACTATGAAGTTCATAGACCGCATCGCGTTCAAGGCCGTGTAACCGTAACGTAACGGTTTCCCGACCCCGCGTGTTGGCGCAGAATGCCTGGATGATCCCCGCCCGTTTTTCGGGATCATTGAATTGGAACGCCAGCCATTGCCCGGGATCGGCGGTCCATGGTGTAAGCGGATAATAGTCGGCGACGTAGAGTGGCCGTATCGGCAGATACTTGTCCAGGTGCGACCGTAAGGCTTCCACCTCGGCCGGATCGCGAAACTTGATGGCGTAACTCGCGCAGGCGCCCATGCCGCTGCGCAGGGCTGGAATATCGGTGGCGGCCGCGCCCAAGCCGTGCAGCGGCAGCCACAGGGAAACACCATGCGCCATGGCCTGTACGTTGCGCGGGTAGTCCTTGCTGTCCCAGCAGCTGTCGCTGTGCCAGTAGGCAACCGTGCGCCGCATCATCTCAAAATCAAGGCGGCGGCCGCCGCTTGCGCAATTGTCTATGATCAGTTCCGGGAAACGCTCGACAAGGGCATCCAGAAAACGATAGAGCCCGTTAATGTGCCTGACCTGGTTCAGCGCTTGTTGTTCTTCCGCTTCGTCCGTATTCCAGAACCAAGCCGGGTACAGGTTAAAGTCCTGCCGGTAAATGGAAATGTTGGCCGACAAGATCGTTTCGGATACGGTGTCCAATGCCCAGTTCAGGGCATCCGGATTCCCCAGGTTTAACAGACGGAATCCATCCTTTTCCTGGTACCGGAGTTCGGGAGGCGTGTTGCGTGGGACAAACAACCACTCCGGATGTTCGCGGACCAGCCAGGTGCCTGGCATGGCCCGTTCCGGTTCAAACCAGACCAGGAAGCGCATGCCGTTCCGGGCCGCAGCCGCGCCCACGGGCGCCAGTCCCCGGGGAAAGCGCGTCGGATCGGGATGCCTGTTCCCCTGGCCCCAGGCGAAACCGCCCTCGTTCCAGCCGGCATCCAGCCAGAAGGTGTCTATGGGCAGACGGGTTGTTGCGATGTCCGCCGCGAGTTGGCACAGGTTCTCTTCCGTGGTGTCATTAAAGCCGATCATGCCGTGGACGCTTGCGGCCACAGGCATCAGGGTCATGGGCGGATGGTTCAGGGGGGTGTACCGGGCGAGCATCAGCCGCCGGAATTTGTTCTGGCCGTCCATCCGGCTGCCGTCATAAGACATGGCCAGCAGGGACGGCAGGCGCAGGAGTACGTCCTCTGGCAGGGCGAGGCGTTCCGCGTCCAGACCCGCCGTAATGTGTATCTGGCCGGGTGACGTTAGTGTAAAGGACGCTTTCCAGTCGCCCGTCCAACCGATGGCGAGGATAAGCCCGCCTTTCCCGTCGCTAAGGTTGAAGTAAGGCATCACTCCGTCGGAGGAACGCCCCCCGAAGGATGACAGGACAATGGGGGTTTCGTTCGCGAGGACGCTTTCCCGCGGTTCGAAGTCGGACGTTTCCGCGTGGCTGCCCTTGCTCCAATAGAGGGTGATCGGTTGCGATGTGGGGAAGACCACCGTGAAATCCGCCGATGGGATATCCTGAACCACTCCGGGTTCTTCACCCGGGGCTCGTTTCAAATGCACCTGCCATTCAATTGCCTCAAATCCGGGATGCTCCAGGGCTTCAATCAGCCAGGGCGATATTGCTTTCCGTGGCAGGAAAGAGGGGAACGCCGCGGTGTAGTTTTCAGAAAGGCGTAACACCGCCCCGCTTTCGTTTTCGCCACACATCGCGTTCCTTGCGCCCAGGATGAGAATGAGGGATAGCATGAAATACAAGAATTTCTTCTTCATCCTGATATCTCCATTGATCGCAGGTTGTTCACGCTTCTGTGTGCTTCCCAAGGGTTCTGCACTTCCAGTCCCGTAGGGACGATTGATGTTAGCCCGTCGTTGCTACCCCGTTTCTTTTAAACTGGACCTGTGATTGCCGACATCTCTGCCGGGATGGCGGTTGGCAATGCTTACGGGATTTCGATCACCCGTTCCGATTCCAAGTTCTGCAGTAAATCTTCTTTTTTGAACCAGGTCGGTTTCATTTGCCGGTTTGTATACAGTTTCTCGGACTGGTCGACATAGTGCGGTGAATTCGGGTCCCCGCTCTGGCCCCACGCGACGAGGCTGTAGGATTCGATGCCGTCCTTGTGGAGAAACGAGAGCATGATGAATCCGGAACCGTTATAGGCGACATATTTTCCGGAGCCTTTCGGGGTTTCTTTGGTCGCGACATCCAGCACCGTTTCCGTCTGATTTTTGTCGTCCTTGCCGCCGCCGAAGTCGCCGCTTTCAAGGGGGAAGTACTTGCCGCCCCGGCCGATAACATGGATATCGCCCCAGGGCACCTCCGGCGAACCGTACTTTTCCTTTAACTCGGCCAATGTTTCCTGGAGCAGGTCCAGCATCTTGGTCTGGTCCGCCGCCGTAAGAGGCAGTCCATCCGCGACGGCGACAATATCGATTTCCTTCTCGCATTTCAGGCGCCAGAATTTGACGATGGTGGCCACGGTGCTGGCCTTCGTAAAGCGCCCGTCCCATTGCAGAAAATCGTTCACAGCCTTAGCGAGTTCGGGATCCTTCATTTTGTCGGCACCGACGACATCAATCGCCGCCTTGAGCGCATTCTGCCAGGGCGTGGTGAGGATGTCATAGTTGTCGAGGGTGTAGGCCATGGCCTCCTCTTTGGTGATGGAAGGATCGGCGTCGAGCAGTTGCAGGAGCCGCTTGCCGCGCGGACTGTCGGTGTCCCATAGCACGTTGTAAATGTATTTTTTGTACTTGTCGGGTGTCATGGGCGAACCGGCCATCATGACTTCGGGGCTGACGTTGCAATTCTGGAAGTATCCCTGGGGCGGATTCTTCACCTGCACCAGATCAGCGATGTCATGGATGCCGAGCCAGCGCGTGGCGTCCGTTCCGCCGGGCACCGGCACCGACCAGTCATAATCACCTTCCGGCCGTATCGGCGTGCGGCCGGTGCGCACGTATTCAATGTTGCCGTCCCGGTCCGCAAAAAGCAGGTTTTGTTCCATGAACTGGTTCATACCGAGGGCGGCGTGGAATTCGTCGCAGTTGCGCGCCGTGGCCATCTTGTACATCTGTTCCAGCATACCTGCCTGGTCGTAGTAGGGGGTCGCGCCGCAGTAGGCGACACCCTTTCCGACATCCGGAAAATCGACCAGCGGCCCGTAAAGCGAATACATGGCCGGCTTGATTTGCGATTTCTCTCCCTTGACGTCGATGGTGATGATCTCCACGTCGAAGGTGTGCCATTCCCCGTTGTACTCGTATTGCAGAGGACTGTACGGTTTGAGATTGACCATGTAGACGTCAGAGGTGTCGGGGCCGCCGGTGGTGCAGGCCCACGCGCAGTGATCGTTGTGGCCCAGTACAGGTGCGGGTGAGCCCACGATGAAATAACCGCAGAGGTTTTCCGCGTTCGTGTGGATCTGCGCCTCGTAGAAGACGGCCATGCCTTCCCAGGTCAGGTGCGGATCGGTCATGAGGATGGGACAGCCCTCCGCCGAGCGCGAGGGCGCGACCGCGTAAGCGTTCGAACCGAAGGGAGGCGCGTCCTGTTTCCGTTTCACCTCATCCTGCAGTACGCCCAGCGGCCACTGGAGCAGCATGGTGCGCCCGATGGCCGCGCACTGCCAGCCGTGAAGTTCGACGGCGCAGTCCAATTGTTTTTCCGGATGCTCTTGGACATAGGCCTCCACGCCTCGCATGAAGTTGTCGCACATGTGACGGATATGTTCCGGCGCCGTTTCCCAATACTGTTCGCAGACCTCCGCGTTTTTGAAGACCCGCAGATAGTAGTCCTGCTCGGCGAATTCCTCGCCGAAGGCCGCGGCCATCGTGCCCACCGCGGTGCGCACGTTTCGGTAGATATCTTCGAGCCGGTCCTCGGCCTGGGCATAACCGAGGGCATAGGCCGCGTCGGCCCAAGTGTCGGCATAGATATGCGGTACACCCCAGGTATCACGGTACAAGGTCGCCTGTTTCGGCTCAGGCCAGGCGACAGCGGACAACGATACGATTGCCAGAACACAGGTAAAACATAGGCCGGCAGGCTTCATTGCATCTCTCCTCGCGCGCCGTTTGCGTCGCTTGTTTGGGAATTAAAATCTGAACGATATGGCTTCTGATTATAACAATATGGCGGTTGAATCGGAAGTCGTTGCCAGTGTTGATTTATGGAATCCGGAATACATCCATTTATACCCGAGGTGACGCAGGGAATTTTCGTCGAATCAATGTCTCACGCAAAGGTGCCAAGTCGCTAAGAGAAAAAACATGCCCTGTATTCTTTGGGTCTTCGTGCCTTTGTGTGAAATATCTTTATTGTTTACCCAAATCACTCTCATGTGACCAAATGTAACTTGGCCTCAAGAGAAACTTACAATACAAGTTTGGGGTAAGTCGTCTTGTTCTTCAGAAATGCCACTGCCAATAGAGTCCCAAGGAGAAACCGTCCAGGTCGTCTCCGTTGGATGAGCAGAGGTGGTAGGTGGATTCCACGTTCAGGCTGGTCCGTGGACCGAGGGGTGCCTGCAGGCCTGCGGCGAGGCGGGCCTCCCAGGGGGACCAGCTGACGGTATGTCGTGTTTTGATGCGGGCGTCATACGGTTTCAAGCCAAACACGATGTCGGCATGGGCCTTGACGCGCACCCAGTTGGCGGAGGCAGCGAAGTAGGGCCGTATGTTTCGCAGCCGTGCCTTCAGGGAATCATAGGCGCGCAACTCCGGCCTACTCCACGGATACCAGCGCAGCCCCGCGCCGGCGAAATAATAGGCGGCATGAAGTTTCACCTTCGAGTGCAATAGCCGAAGTACGATACTGGTGTCTTCCTCCTCGGTGACCACAGAGCCTTCCAGGTACCCTATGTGGGCAAAGAGGTCCCATCGCGGTGAAAGCGTACGCCCGATGCCGATCTCGGGTATCCAGATCACAAAATTGTCGCGCAAGTCGATGAACGTTTCCACGCCGTCATAGCCGGGGGCGATATGACGGAGGGCGCCGTTCACCTGACGCCGGACCTCTTTGTCCATCCCCTCGAACCGGGGTTGATAGTTGGAGGCGCCCACGTAAACGTGCCATTTTAAGGAACTCCCCGCGCCTTCCTCTTGGCGCGAAACTTCGCAGGCATCTTCCGCTTCCACCGCGACTTGAGGCAGCAAAAGCAGGAACAAAATGGTTCCGATACCGCCTATAAGTGCTGTTTTATTCGACCGATATTCCCACATGTGTTAATTATAACAGGAAGACAAGCCTGGCGGGGCAGGCGCAAGGCTTTTTTGTGATGTGCTGTGTTTTGTTTTCCGACGATGGTCAGGTTGTCGATAGGGAGGATGGAATACCGCATTCTTATTGTGGTGCAGGCATCTTGACTGCCAAGGCGGGGGTACATGGGCAAGATGCCCATGCCACAGCCTTGTCGGGCAGGTTGTTATCAGGCGTGATGTTGGGGAGGTGGCCGGGGCCGCAGGATGCGCGCACCACGATGCTGATATGCGTGGTGTAACGAAATCCGTGGTGGTTCTGTGATGACCTCGAATCGCATTGAAGACGGAACCGGGTGCAGGGATGCCCCATGAGCGAAAAGAGGGGGTTATTTCAGTTCATGCAAAAGCCGCTGGAATTCGGGGTGGCCGTCTAGGATGTTGCCGGCACTGCGGCGGAGCAGGTCCACCTGTTCGCGGCTCAGTTTGAATGCGGTGGGACAGTCGTTGAGCGCCTTGCGTTCTTCAGGGTCGTCGATCCGGTCAAACTCGACTTCCACGGCGTGGTAGGCGATGCCGGCCCCGGCCAGTTCCGGAAGTTCCTTTTCCAGGGTTTCCCGACCCAACAGGGCGGCTACTTTTTCCCGAATCTGCCGTTGTTTTTCCCGCTGCTGCACAAAGGAATTGAGATAGGCGAGTTCCGCTTCAGAGAAATTGCCGATAGGAATACTCGTTGCGGCGGAGAGCACGGGTACCAGGCCCAGCACTTGCTGGGTGATGTCCCAGTCGCGTTCGCTGGACCGGGCGGCGTTGACCACGATGATGACCACTTTCCGGACCTTCTCTGTATTGAAGCCGGAGTTATTTCCTTTTCCTTCGAGGGTTTGCGTCAAAAATTCAAAAACGGGTAGAAGGCCCAGGTTATCCGAAACACCACCGTCTACCAGGTGAATGTAGGGGCGCCCCGGCAGCAGGTAACTCTGCTGTTCCACGGCCCGCTTATAGGCGGCGCGGTTGGTTTCCCGGGCTGCCAGGCCCGCTTCGATCCACGGAGGCGTGCTCGCATTTTCGTCCTTAGGATAATTGCGCAGCGTCATGGGGGTAAGCAGTCCGGGGAAGGCTGCGGAAGCGGCCACGGCATGACTTATGGGGTACTCGTTCAGGTCGGAATCAAGCAGGTCAAACTGATGCTGGGTGAAGGTGAAGCGGCTGCCTTGGGACATGTCCGTCGCGTTGATCAGGATAAAGGGACGCTGATTCTTGTCGACCATGTCGCCGAAACTGCGGTACTCATAAATTTCCCGGTTGAAACTGTCCGCCATCAAATCGGTGCGCCCGTAGGTGGGCGACAGGAGTTTAGGAATATTGACCAAGCCGAAGAGCCGCTTGATCAGGTTGCCCTGGATATTCCGGTACAACACCTTTTCCGGGAAGTCATCGAAAAGGCGTTCTCCGAATACCCCGTAATAGGCGGCGGGCAGGCTGCCGCCGGAAACGGAGGAAATAACGTCCACTTCATCCAGCAAGCGGCAGGATTGCCCCTCCCACACAATTTCCGTGTCGCGCAGTTTCTCGAGTACGCCGTAGGCGAACGAGGCAGCCCGCGTGCCGCCGCCCGAGAAGGTGAGGAACACCAGCAGCGAATCGGAATTATCCGGCCCCGGGGCGATAGTTTGGAAACGGTAGCCGTCATTTTGTGGGGGCGTTTCCAGACGCCTGTTCTGGACCGGAAGGGTGGTGCATCCGACGGCCAGAAAGGCAAGCATTACTATTGTGAAAGATTTTATTCGCACCGTAATCTCCCCGAAACGTTCAGTATTGGTTCTCAAAGACTACCAAACCGTACCGGCGACCTGATCCTGTTGACAGAGTGTAGCAAAGCGCTGCCGGAAGTTTCCTCTTCACAGCCATGGCGAGGCAGGACCTTTGTGGACATCCTCAGCACTGTCATGCGCAGTCTGTTTACGGGCATGGCCCGGAGTATAATGGCTGCGCCGCAGTGGCACCCTAAAGAAACTCTAAGCGATACGGAAAGGATCTCTCCATGAAACGATTTCCCGGCATAGTCCTGCTTTGTTTCACGATGGCCGTAGCCGTCGCCTCTTTGGCACAGGAAGCTCGAGCCGGGGTCACGCTGCATGTGTCCAAACTGGGCGATAACACGGACGGTTCCTCCTGGGAGAAAGCGTTCCACACGATCCAGGCGGCCTTGTCCGCCGTACCCGATGACCAGGGCGGCCACCGTGTCCTTGTCCGGCCGGATACGTACGCTGAGGCCAACCTGGACCCGGCGTATAAGGGCGCGCCTGGCGCGTACAACACCTTAATCGGCGATTTCGACGGGAGCCTGGGGTCCGGCGCTAGGGGTTGGGTGGTCATCGACAGTGGCGCGCCGGAAGTCATCGTGCGCACCAACCCGAACAGCGGCGGGGGCAATCCCGGCTGGATGCTGCTCGACGAAGGCGATCCCAAAGCGGAGTGGGGGTTGAAAAGTATTGATTGGTGGGGAATGGGCCGTTGCTCTCCCTCTCTTTCGTGCATTCTTTGGGATCGCTGGGTCTTTAAGAACCTGTATACCACCGGCGCCGAAGGCGCGGGCTGGGACCTTACCGTGGACAAGGGTTCCGAGTTTACCACTATCACTGAACATTGCGTGGCCATCGGCCGCTTTTCCGGTATTTGTGTGGGCGCTTTTGTCGGGAGACCGGACGAGCCTGTGGTTATTCGCGACTCGTTCTCCATGTGCCTGGACTGGTGGGGCGACGCAGCGGGGATTTATATTCGGGCGGAAAATCCCAAGCCGAACGACTACCCGGATGTTGTTATCGAGAATACCACGCTGGTCGGCCCCGACAACGCACTGCAGGTGGGTAATCCGGGCTTTGAAGGGTACACTCGGGTCCATCTGAAAAACTGCCGCCTTTTTTCCCTGAATTTTTCGCAGCCCCACGGACAGCCCTCAACTGGGGTTATTTACCACACACTGGACGGCAAACTGCTGCATGTGGACCTGGAAGACTGCCTGCTTTCGGGCTTCAAGATTTTCGGCAGCGGTGGCAAGCAGTATGGCGCCGGGGAACACCCGGAAGGCGGGCCGATCTCCTACACGACGAAGGGTAGCGTGCGAGCGTATGTGCACTATACGCAATCCGTGCCGGAAGGCATGGAACGGCTGCGGTTCTGGCCGGTTACGGATTTTGAGCATGTGCTGCCGCCCGAATTTCATAATCCAAAGCCATGATAGCCATGGGGAGCTGAAAGATGTTCTCACACAAAGGCACAAAGTCGCCAAGATGACCGGCAGATTCTTGTCCTCCGCATTCTCCGTGCCTTCGTGTGAGAAGTAAATCATAGGCGATTTTTGTATAAGGATGGTCCCATGCCTGACAAGAAAACACATTCCTGGAGATTCACGGTTTTGTTACTTTTGCTGGGCGCCTTGGCGCAAGCCCAGTCGCTGTCGGACTTGGCGAAATCTCTGGAGGGGCGCAGCATGCGCTCTAGTTCCAGCGCGCGCCTTCCCGGCGGTGAATATGATCCCGACAGCAACTACGACAACGCGAACGTGAAGCCCTTGGAAACCAAAGTGCTGCTTGATGCAAAAGGGCCCGGTGAAATCACCCATATCTGGATGACCTTTCTTGGCCCGGAACCGCACCCCTGGGCGAAAACCGGCGCGGCGAACCATCAGGAGATGCTGTTGCGCATATATTGGGACGACCGGCCTGACCCGGATGTGGAGGCGCCTGTGGGAGAATTTTTCGGATGCGGTTTCGGTATGCGCATGGAGGTGCAAAGCCTGCCCGTTATCGTGGATGACGGAGACGGATACAACTGTTTCTGGCACATGCCCTTCCGTAAGGCGGCGCGGGTGGAAATCATCAACCAGAGCGACAAAAACATCGCGCTGCTGTATTACAACGTCGACTGGATTCAAAAAGAGGTGCCGCCGGACACGCCCTATTTCTGTGCGCAATACAACCAGTCCTATCCCGTGGGAAAGGGAAAGGACTATGTTGTCCTCGATACGGAAGGCAAGGGCCATTATGTGGGCACCACGCTCTATGTGCGCTCACGCAGCCCGGAATGGTTCGGTGAGGGCGACGAGAAAATTTACATTGACGGTGAGGAGAAGGCATCTGTATGGGGAACGGGCACGGAAGACTATTTTCTGGCCGCTTGGGGATTGAAAAATAACAGCACCCTGTATTTCGGCACCCCGTGGGCCGAGGAATGGGGCAGCCTCGGCCAGCGCACGGCCGCGTACCGGTGGCATATCCAGGATCCCATTGTTTTCAACACCGGCATCCGTTTTACCTTCGAGCATTACGGCTGGTTGCCGGTGGATGAGAACCCTAGGGGACTGCACGACAGTTGGAACGAGCGGGAGGACGATTTCGCCAGCGTAGCCTACTGGTACCAGCTCGGCCCGACCAAAAGATTTGCCGTTGTGCCGCCCGCCAGCGAGCGGAAACTGCCCTGCCTTGACCGGATTATCGCCGCCGTCGGTCTCCTGGACCCGCAACGGCACGGTCCGGGCGAAGTAGTGGTCCAGGAAGGCGTGCTCTGGCCCGAAGGCGGCCAGGTCTTCTTCCGGCCTGCTTCCGATGCCGATGGCTGGTACGAGATTCCTTTCGCGGTGAAGGTGCGTGAACCTCGCCGCCTAATTCTCAACCTTACCCGTTCCTATGACTACGGAATCTACCAGGCCTTCGTGGACGGCGTGAAAATCGGTAATCCCATTGATCTTTACGCGGCGGATACCCAGGTGAAGGAATATTCCCTGCTGGACTTCTGGCCGGAACCGGGCACGCACACCGTGCGGCTGCAATGTATCGGCAAGTCCGACAACTCCGCCGCCAACTACCTGGGAGTGGTATCGGTGCTATTGCGGGAGCGGAGGCCCTGTGTCAGCGAATACGGGCATGATAAAGACAAGGACTGGAAAGAAAACCCGGTGTTGTATTGATGGAATTCGGCTGATAATTAACCTATAACAGCAAAGGGATACTTATGTTGCCTTGCAGAAGAGGAATTTGCTAGTGTGTTCCTAATGAAAGATACAGGGTATTGGCAGGTTGCGGTTTTATGAAAAAAACTACTCTGTGGTCAGGCCGGGTCTAGTAGCGACCTGCAATGGCGGAAAGTAAAGATGGTCGTATTCCGGAACAGTGTATTGAAACATGGGCACAAGGAGGGAGTATGCACACACATAATTTTGTCAGCGGGATATTGGGCCGAATCGTAATCATCGTCCTGTTGCTGCTGCCGGGAGTCCTGTCCGCGCAGAATGCCGTTCTGGAATGGATAAGCCCGGAGTTGGCGCAGCCTTGGTTCTTCGGTGCGCCCCAGGGAATCACCCGGGGCGGAGACGGCAATATCTATATTGCCGACACCTATAACAACCGCATACAAGTGTTTACTCCGGACGGGGAGTTTTTGCGCAAGTGGGGTGAAAAAGGCAGTGCTCCCGGTCAACTCTGGGGGCCGTCCTGCCCGGCCGTAGACGCTTCCGGCAATGTCTACGTTGTGGAAATGAATAATCACCGCGTGCAGAAATTCACCGCTCAGGGGGAATATCTCACCCATTGGGGCGGCTATGGGACAACGGACGGCGGCAAATTTTATGTGCCTCAGGGGATCGCCATTGACGGCGACGGGAACATCTATGTGGCGGACAGCGGCAACAACCGTATTCAGAAATTTGACAGCGCGGGGAATTTTCTGTCCATGTGGGGCGCTAAAGGCACCGAAGACGGCCAGTTCGATTCCCCGACCGGCATCGCTTTTGATGGTACGGGAAATATTTATGTGGTTGAATCCAGGAATCACCGGATTCAAAAGTTTGACAGCACCGGCAAGTTTCTTCTGAAGTGGGGAGGATACAGCGAAGGGACGGATGGTAAGTTTTGTTATCCCAAGACCGTGCTGGTTAACGCGCAGAATGAGGTGGTGGTCGTGGATACGAGCAATGACCGCATCCAGCGTTTTGACACAAACGGTGTTTTCCTGGGCAAGTGGGGCGCATCCGGCACGGAAGAGGGACGGTTGCGAAATCCCTACGGCATGGCGTTCGACAGCAGCGGTAATGCCTATGTTACGGATACCTGGAACAACAGGATTCAGAAATTTGACAGCACAGGGAACTTTCTCGCGGCTTGGTCCAGTTTCGGGAATCAGGACGGCAAGTGCAATTTTCCCATGGACGTGGTGTTGGATGCTGACGGCAATATTTATATCGCGGACACCAACAATTACCGCATCCAGAAGTTCGACAGCAGCGGCGGGTTCCTGGCCAAGTGGGGCGTGGAAGGCGGCGGCGACGGAGAATTCAACCAACCTTATGGCGTGGCTGTGGATCCGCAGGGCAACGTGTATGTGGCTGACACCATGAACCATCGCATCCAAAAATTCAGCGGTTCCGGAACGTACCTGGCCCAATGGGGCAGCGAAGGCGATGGAAATACGGAATTAGACGAACCCGGCGGGATCGTTGTAGACGGTGAAGAGCACGTGTTCGTCTGCGACCGATATAATCATCGTATTGTGAAGTACTCGACGGACGGCGTTTACCAAACCCAATGGGGTGAATGGGGCACCGGTGAGGGATATTTCAGGTTTCCGTCTGGGATCGCCGTCGATGCTTCAGGTAATATTTATGTGACGGATGACGTGACCCGCGTGCAGAAATTTACCAATGACGGGGTTTTCATCGCGCAGTACGGGGAGTACGGTACGGGAGCGGGGCAATTCGAAGATACCAATGATGTCGCTGTGGATGCCTTGAGCAATCTGTTTATTACGGACGGAGAACTGGACCGAGTGCAAGTCCTCGACAGCGATGGTTCTTTTGTATATCAATGGGGCGCCTCGGGAGATGGTGACGGCCAATTTTATGGACCCTACGGCCTTTCTGTCACCACTAGTGGTGTGGTGGTGATCGCGGATTCAGGGAACAACCGGATTACAAAGTATCTTTATGATCCCGCCGTCAATGAAGGCGAAGGAGAAGTCCAACCTGAAGGCGAGGACCCTGTTGAAGGTGAAGGCGAAATCCTACCTGAAGGCGAGGACCCTGTTGAAGGTGAAGGCGAAATCCTACCAGAAGGCGAGGGTGAAATGCTGCCGGAAGGTGAAGTGCTGCCGGAAGGTGAAGGCGAAATTCTGCCTGAGGGCGAAGGTGAAGTTTCCGTGGAAGGTGAAGTCGTACCTGAAGGCGAAGACGGGGAAGAAGCCGGCTGTTGCGGCAGTGAAAAAGGTTTCAGACCCCGTGACTGGGACTTTTTGCAAAAAAACTTTGGCGACCTTCTGATGGCCTTGTCCGGAATGGCCCTGCTTGCTGTCTGGAACAGGTCAAGCACGTTTTAATCTCGATGTGTTTGCGCGCTTTTAAAGCGGTGCACGGCAGCATGCGAGAAAAGGTGAACTTATAGGTACGGATATATTACGTTACCAGGTACCCCAATGAGTTCCTCGTATCAATTGATAGATATGAAGTCTTGACGATATCTCCGATGGAGGCGAGAAATGAGCAGAGAACAAGCGCTTGCGGTATTTGAGAATTATCAGATTCGTCGTTTATTTGATGAAACGCAAGAAATGTGGTACTTCTCCGTGATTGATGTAATAGCGGCTCTGACGGACAGTGTAAATCCCCGAGATTACTGGTTCAAGATGAAGATTCGTATCAAGTCGGAGGATGGAATGGAGTTGTCGACACTTTGTCGACAACTGAAACTTGTATCGTCTGACGGGAAGAAATATGCCACGGATTGCGCTAACGTTGAAGGATTATTTCGTATTATACAATCTATACCGTCCCCCAAAGCGGAACCTTTCAAGCAGTGGTTGGCCAGGGTAGGGTATGAACGTATTCAGGACATGAGCGATCCTGCCCGCTCGCTCGATCGGGCTCGGAGGTATTGGAAGCAGTACGGGCGGAGTGAGAAATGGATTCAACAACGAATGCTTGGCCAAGAAACGCGGAATAAGCTTACCGACTATTGGAAAGAGCATGAAATAAAAGGGGAACGCCAGTATGCGATTCTGACCAACATCATTCATAAGGAATGGAGCGGTATAACTGTAAAGAAACATAAGAAAATCAAGTCACTTAAGACAGAGAATCTTCGGGATCACATGAGTGAGGCGGAGCTGATTTTTACAGCCCTTGCGGAATTGAGTACCCGCCAGATTGCGGAGAGTGTTGAAGCAAATGGTATGGCTGAAAATGCAGAGGCTGGGAGAAGGGGCGGCACAATTGCCAGAAAAGCCCGCCTGGATCTTGAAGCGAAAACGGGTAAACCTGTAGTCACCGGAGATAGTTTTCTGCCATCTCCTCCACCTAGGAAAAAGATAAAGGGAAAGCCTGATGGACGCTGCTAGATTATAGGATGACAGTCACACCTTGGAAAGTTGATCATGCGGACATGCTATCTTAATGATTTGGGCCACAGGGAGAAGTATTCCACTGGCGCCAGTATTGCGATGCCAGGAAAGGCAGTTATGATCAAGGGGTATTTCGTTGTAATTATGCTTTTCGCCTGTGCGGCAAGCGCGGTCCCACTCACGGCGGGCGTGGCCAGGGAGGACATCACGGACTATGACGCGGGCCCTGTCAACGATCCCCTCTATGTAAAAGCGCTGGTATTGAAGAACGGCGACGAGGCGCTAGTCATCGTCACGGTGGATGCCGTTGCCGTGGCGGAGATCGGGCGCATAGGAAACGACTATCTGCCTGCGGTGCGCACCCGGTTGCAGCGGGAGTTCGGTGTCGATCCGGCAAAAGTGCTGGTTAACGCCAGTCATTGCCATGGCACGGTTTGCGCCGATGTGGCGGAACGCACCGTGCGGGCGGTGGCGGCGGCTTTGCGGAGCCTGACCCCGGTAACCGTCGGGGCGGGCAGCGGCCAGGAAGACAGGATTATGGAGAACCGCCGGTTTAAATTGAAATCCGGCGGGGAGGCGGACAGCCGCCATGCCTATTCCATGCCGCCCGACGAGGACATTGCTGGCATCGGACCGGTGGACCCGGAAATTGGCGTGTTGCGGCTGGACCGGACTGACGGAGGAACGCTGGCGGTGGTGTATATCTTTGCGTGCCATCCTATCCTCGGTGTGCCGAGCCGCGGGAATACGGCGGACATCCCCGGTTTCGCCTCGAAGGTTATCGAAGAGAATCTGGACGGCGCCACGGCCCTGTTCCTGCAAGGCTTCGCGGGCGATGTCAACCCGGCTTTTTATAAGGATACCGACCATCCCCGGGACGCGGAAACGCTTGGGAACCTGCTTGGACTCAGCGTCTTGCGGACGCTGCGCGGGATATCGTGTGGCGAAGGCGCGCGGCTTACGGTTATCAATGAAACGCTTGCGTTGCCCCGGGCCGACTGGGCGGCGCGCATCGCGGCCCTGGAGGCGGAACAAGAGCATTTGCTTCAATCACTCACGGGGACCAGCCTCAACCTGAAAAGTTTTCTGCCCCTGGCCGTTAAATACGGCCTGGCGCCGGAGTTTCCTTCCCAGTACGCCCACCGCTACCTACACGAGGCGGTCGTAGGAAAAGACGATCTGGCAACGTTGGACGCCGAGAACCGGGACAACATGCGGGCCTATATTGAAAATATCTATACCATGGAAGCGTTGACCCGGCTGCAGACGAACCTGGACCTCCTACGAAAACATCAGGCGGCCAACAAGGCGGCGGGAACGACCACGGTCGAAGCGGAACTTCTGGGCATCCGCATTGGCGACTTCGTGTTGCTCACCTTTCCCGGGGAACCGTCGGTTCAGGTCGGACTGAATATCAAGGAACGCTCTCCCCATCCCCTGACTTTTGTCGCGGGTTGTACGAACGGATACCTTTACTACGCGCCCACAGCGGAGCAACTCCGCAATACCGGTGCGACACAGGAGGACAGCGACTGCCTGCTGGCGCCGGAATGGCAGGCGGCCTATGAGTACAAGGCTGTGGGATTGCTGGAAATCTTATAGTATCCGCTTGCTTGCGATCCGGCTCGTGACACCGATTAGAATTTCCTCGACGCGCCGCCAGGGATCTGCCCAAGAAGGAATCGATGTACCTTTCCCACCTTGTCATCATCAATGGCTGTATGCGGGAAGGGGTCTCCGGGGACTTCGGAATGGCATACCGAACAAGTATTGATGGTACCGGTGTGATTCTGGATAAACAGGGCTTGCACGTTGTCTTCCACGTTGATTGTCGGTGTAACGGCATGGGGGCTGCCGTGGCACGAGGCGCACATGATGCCGCGGTGGCCGCGCGAGTCCCGGTAAAGTGTTCCCGCCTGCTCGAACTCGTATCCTGCGGGCGCTGTCGCCGCGTGGCATGTTTCGCAGCGGGGTTCCGTTTCCCAGGGAATGCGTTCCGGGGCCGCCACATCTTCCATCTCGCCGTGACAACTTACACAAGTCATCCCCTTAATGGCATGGATATCGCGCAGACATTGGGTGCGTATTCCGGGATGGCACGCATAACAGGAGACCTCAGCGATGCCGTTCATGCGTGATGCGTGACTTCCATGCATGGTGCGGGACAGGTTATGACTCGTGCCGTCTCCGGGCATTCCCAGTTCCGGTTGTGCATGACATTCTCCGCAGGCAACAGGCTTGTTGGCCTCGAGCATGGTCCCGTGCAGTTGGTCATGTTTGCGTAAAATGTCCGTGGCCGGCGTTATCCCCGACGTATTGTGGCACAGGTTGCAGCTGATTTCCCAGGACACGGGAACCACCGCCTGGGTTTGGGCAATGTCGATGCCGCCTATGGATGCGGTCACCACGGCAAGGGGATAAGGATTTTCAATGCCCGCGTCTTCTATCGGGGTGATGGGTATCCCGGTAACCACCCAGTC
>JAAYBJ010000167.1 GCA_012730105.1 Candidatus Hydrogenedentota bacterium | reverse complement strand
TAGAAGAGGATGTCGCCCAAGGAATATTCCGGCATCCGCACTGGCAGCGACCACAGGGTCAGGGTAAAGGCCATGGCTACCACACCCAGCCGCAGCGCCCGCTTGCGGTTCTTTTCCAGGATTTCAGTAAAGCGCGCGTCACCCATGAACAGGTACCCGTAAACGAAGAGGAGAAAGTAATAAAAGGGATTTTTGCCACCGATATCGGGCAGGGTGCCCGCGACGCCCAGCGGCACGGCGAGGAAGAACAGGGCGCTGGGACGTTCACACTCCCTGGCCAGCCAGTCAATCAGCCGCCGATCCCTGCGAAGCCGGAGAAACAGGGGCAGTGCGACGGCGGAAAACACCAGGAGATAAAGAATGAACCACAGGTGTGCCGGTGTGAATAGGCCCGTGTAGCCGGTCAAATCGCCGCGCACCTGGAAATAATCGGTCAGGAACCGCCAATAGGAGTCACCGTAATCGGGGTTCTGGAAACGGGCGAGATAGGCCTGAGGCGGCACAATGACCAGCACGCCGAAGAGCAGGGGAACAAACAGCCTTTTAAAGCGTTCTTTGAGATACGCCGCGCCGTTGCGGAATTCCAGCGCGTAGCCGCTGGCTGATCCGGCGAGCAGAAACAGCAGCGGCATGTTCCACACGGCGAAAAAGGAGATCATGTAACTCAGGGGGCCGTTTAACTCGGCATTCTTTACGTAGTTGGGCTCCCAGAAGTCGAATATCCGTGCGGTGTGGAAGGGAATGAGTGAAGCCACCACCAGGATGCGCATCCAATCGATGTCATAACGTCTCGTCGGTGCATTCATATAACTCTTGTTTCTGAAAATTGAGCGGCGCGCTAGGGCTTCGACTTTTTATACCGGACAATCCGCGTCGAGCCGGGCGCATCAATCCTGAGTTCCAGGCTGTCGCCCAGTTCGGCGCCCGGCAAAGTCTTTTTGACGACGCCGCCGTTGCCGTCCAGGTATTCGACTTCATATGTGGCGTTTTGGTTTATGCCGTGAATGCCCAGTATTAACCCCTTGTACCGGCATTCGGCGCGACGGAAGGCCAGCACGACGCCCGCGTCCAGGTCGGCGCGGTGGAACTGGTAGGCGACGAATTCATCGGGCGCGGTCCGGGCCGGCGTCAGCGGGTAAAAATCGCCGTACCAGGCGAAACGGTTCGCTTGGGCCTCTTCGATGAGGGCGCTTGCGGTGTCCATGGGAAAAGCCACATTCCGGTAGTCGAACTGGCAGAGCAGCCCGCCCGTGGCCGCGCTTCGGGTCAGGTAGCTTTCCGGCCGCCACGCGCAGGCGGTGTGCAGCGGCACATAGGGGCTCAACGCAGCCGTCTGCGCCTGGTTCCAGTCGGCGTTGCTGTCCCAGCAGTTGGTGTCGCTGCGCCACAGGGGCACTGACCGGCCGCACATCTCGATGTCGATGCGCCGCCCGCCGCTGGAGCAGTTGTCGATCCACAGGCCGGGATGCCGGGCGCGCAGCTCGTCCCACATTTCATAGAGCCCCTCTACATAGCGGATTTCCGTGATGCCTTCCCGGTTGGGCGGGTCGTTCCGCCTCCAGAACTCCAGCGGGTCGATATTGAAATCGTTGCGGTAGACGGTCACGCCGTATTCCGCGATGCGGGTTGACAGCAATTCGGTCAGCCAGCGTCGCGCGTTGGGGTCGTCCAGTTTGAACAGGCCGCCCTTTTCACCGCCGTGCACGAATTCCGGATGTTCCCGGGCAATCTCCGAAGCTTCCGCCACCCGTTCCGGTTCGAACCAGAGCACGAAACGCATTCCCCGCTCCGCGCAGGCGTTTCCGATGGGTTTCAGGCCGTTGGGGAACGCCTCGGGCTTGGCCGACCAGTTGCCCACGCCGTTCGGGAAGCCTCCGGGGAACCAGGCCGCATCGAACCAGTAGGTGTCGCAGCCGAGTTTGGCGGCGTTTTCAACGGCATCGAGCTGGCCCGCTTCCGTGGCCCAGTCAGGGCCGCGATGATAGCGGTCGAAAGTCTGCAGCGCGGTCGGCAGCTGGACCGGCCGCCCGTCGATGCGGGGCGCGTACTCGAACAGGACCAGCCGCCGCCATTGGTTATGCGCGCGCGTGCGGTCGCCGGAATAGGGCATGACCACGATGCGCGGCGAGCGGATCTTCTCGCCGGGTTCCAGGTACATGGCCGTCTTCTCCATACCCGCCTGGACGCGGGTGGGGCCGTTCTGGGCGCGGGAGAAGCGGGAAGCCCACTGTCCGGTCCAACCGATGGCGCCGATGAAGCCTTGGCCCTCATATTCAAAATGGAACCACGGAAATGCGCTGATGGAGGAGGGTCTGCCGCCGGTCGGCGCGCGCCGGAGTTCGTTGCCCACCGCGAGCGCTTCCTGTTTCGGCAGGAAGCTGGTCACGCCGCAGGCGTCCCCTTCCAGCTCGTGAAGCATGGCGGACTTGCGCGGGTGCCCCGTGCGCAACTGCGCATCCAATGCCTGGATCTCTGAAATTACGGGTGTGGGCGCATTGCCGCGGTTTTCAAAATACAGCACCCAGTCCACGACCGGGTAGCGTTTGAATACTTTTACTTCTGCTGTAACAGCCAGGCTGGTCGCGGGGTCCGTCCAGGTAATATGCATTACGCGGGCGCTGTCCGTTTCTTCCGAATTGACTTCGCGCTTCCAGTCCGGCAACACTACCGTTGATTCCTGATCGCCGTAGCGAAACGAGAACGGCTGCTGAGACCCCTCCAGCAGCAGGGGGTTCTGATATTCATCGAGATAACGAAGATTGCCGTCGGCCATGACAAAGTGCCCGTTCGCCCAGTCGCACTGATCGCAACTGACGCCATCATCCGTCATGTCCGCGCGCAGCAGCAGTGTCGCCGTGCCGGCCGGAATTTCCACGTCCACTTCAGAGGCCGCCTCGCCCCCTTTTTTAACGGGGGATTCGTAAAGCGTTTTGTCTCCCGCCTGGACAAAAAACCGAACGCTGCCGCTGCCGTTCCGGGTGTCGTCGTTGAGGTCCACCCCGACCAAGGCCTTAAAGTGGGCCGCGCCTTCAGGTACCTGTACCAAAAGTTCACTGTTGGCGTGGGTGCCCAGGCCGTGCGCGAACACCTGTTCCCCGATGGTGATCGGCGTTTCCATGCAGGACCGGCCGAAGTTCAACACGTTATGGTCCTGCCGGAGCACGTCAATACGAACCGCTTTGGTGTCCTCCGGGCTTTCGCCCAGAAAGGCGCGTTGCGCCCAGTCCATGACCGCTTGAATTTCCTCCGGCGCGGCCATCACGGCATCCTCCGGCGGCGCGGTTGGAATGTAGGAGTCCGTCGCTGCGAATGCGGCGGCGCACAGCACAAGAACGGTAATCATCGCGGACAAAACATGTGTACTCATAGTGGTGATCCTCCGGGAGGCATTATACTTCAAAGCAGCGGACAGTAGTAACAACGGGGTAAACTGCGGAATGCATGGAAACAAAAAGAGAGAGAGATCAACCACGGAATTCACGGAACACACGGAAAGAAGAAGAAAATAGGACGAGGATGAAACATCCATTAAGATTGTTTCCGTGTAATTTTCTGGTTGATAATGCTTTTGTTGTTTTTCCTTTCCGTGAATTCCGTGGTTGATCTTTCTTCCCCTCCTTTTTTCGCGCCGATTTCAGTAGTTGAGGTACCCGCAAATGAACAACCAGGATATCACGACTTGATATGCGGCAATGGCAGCGGTTGCGCCAAACGCTATCCATAATATGATTGCTTGTATTTTGAATATTAGGCCGGAACGGCGGTAAAGCCAGTGTGTCGCCACAGCCAATACGGAGGATAGCAGGAAAATGAAAAAAGGCTCACCCCAGTGACTGCGGGTATCCGACCAGCCTGTCCAAGGCAAAACTATGACGCCAATGAGACACCCAAGAAGGAATATCAATAAGAGGACAAAGACGTGTTTCCATTTCGCCATGGGAACATCCTTTACGCAGGAGAACTTTCCATTTTTGTTAACCACGGAACACACGGAAAGAAGAAAGGCAAAAGAAAGAGATACCCACAACGAAACACACTAAATAACAGGGGGAAAGAATCTTAAAAGTTATATTATCCTCGTCTTATTATTTTTCTTCTTTCCGTGTGTTCCGTGAATTCCGTGGTTGCCCTCTCTTCTGCCTTGTTTTCTTTATTTCCGTGAATACCGTGGTTACACGCTCTAAAACTGTACTTCGATTCTGTCCTTTTCCCCGGCTTTAAGCGATTGGATGCCGGTGAGTGTTTTCATGTCAGCTCCCTCGCCCACGTTGACCGTGTACACCCCTTCCCTGAAAACCTTGGGACGGTACGTGGTCCCTTTTATCCTCAGGGTATACAGGACTTCCCCGTTCGACTCATCGATCACCTGCACCACGGGATTTTCCTGCCCGCTGATGTTCAGCGTTGGCAGCCAGGCCACCGCGGCGCGCCCGTAGTTATCTTCCTGGGCGATGGTTTTGGGCCAGCCGGGATATTGCGCTTCCGGGTTGTCGATATCCACATTGCGCGGCCAGCATTCCAGCGTGATCTCCCGGGTCGGCTTGTTAAAGCGCACAATGCCGAAACCGGCTGCGCGCACAGCCAGTTTGTCGCCCTGGCTGATGTCTTCGGGCGGGTTTGCGACGGCCCAGCAGGTGACCTTGTTGGCGAAGCCGTCCAGGTGGCGGCCTGTATATTCCGGCATGCCGGGCTGCCGGTTTTCGCCGGGCCTTTCCGGCGCCCACCAGCGCGGGTACAGGTTGGCGACGGCGGGCATGCAGAAGGAGTAGCAGGCGTCCTCCCAGTCATCAATGCCGTGGTGGAAAATAGTAGCCACGTGCTGGTCTCCGGCAAGGTGGACCGCGAAGCAGCGGCGTATCTTGTCCAGCGCCTTGTTGCGCCCGGTCTGGGGCCAGCCGTTGGAATCCAGGTCGGCGTGGAGCCGTTCCCGCTTCTCGCCGTGGAGATGGGCGCCACCGCAGAATATGGTCTGGGACAGCACCGCCTTCATGTCCGCGCCGCGCCAGTCCTGTCCCCACACGTCCAGGAAATGCAGTTGCCGCTCACCCAGCAGTTCCGCACCGGGCACGTCGATACTTTTCGGGTCATAGTCCGGGTTCAGGATATGATCCGGACGCGGCCCCTGCTGCGGCACCAGCCCCAACGGACCGGATTTGAACTTGCGGTCCTCGATGATGGCGAAACTGATGCGGCCCAGCGTCATGGCGGTGTAATACACGCCAATACCCTGTAAAACCGGCGTCGGGTCAAAGGGGTCGGGCAGATGCCAGGTCTGCGCCCGCTCCACGGCCTTCACATAACTCACCGGCATGAAATAGCCGCCGTCGTGACCCGCCATGGTCATGGACTTCTTGCCGCCCGCGCCCCAGAGGTTGCCGTGGCCCACGTCATGGTCGTCCGGAATGGTGATGGTGGGCCGGTCGCGGATGATCTCGCCGAACTGCCGGCCGAACTTGAGCCAGTACCCCAGGTGATGTTTGTGGTCATAGACCTGGTCTCCTGCGAAGAACAGCAGGTCCGGGTCGGCCTTCTTGATGTTTTCGATGATGTCCGTGCGCGGCGCGTAGCCGCCGTGCTGCTCGTAGATGGAATTGCAGCTGAACACGCCCACCACGATGGTGTCTTTCTCGACGGGGTCGCGTCGGACGCGTCCTTCATACAGGGCCTTGCCGTCCAGCGCGCTCACCCGGTAGGTGTGGTCCCGGGTCATGTCCCACCCCTCCATGTGGAAATGGGCGGTCCAGGTTTTGTCCCCGTCCGCATTGCCGTAGCCGTCTTCTGTAATAACCGTCTCAGCGATGTCTTTCCATTGCCCTTCCTCCTCGAGCTGAAGGAAAGCAGTACGGCTTTCTCCATCCTTCAGGGGGTAAAACTGTACGGTCATTTTAAGAATGTTATTTTTGACCGTGTACAAAGCGAAGCCGATGCGTTCGCTTTCGGCCACTTCCGGAATGGCCACATCTTTCGGGGCGGCACAGGCCAGGCCCGCGAACAGGCACAGGGGGAGCGCCACGCAAAGCAGTTGTTTCATATACATCCTCTTTCTATCCGATGATCAGCAGGGCCAGCAGGGGCACCACGTTAAAGACCAGAAACACGATTTTGAAAAATCCCAGGAACCCGTAGAAAATCAGGTCGAAACTGTCCCGGGTAATCGAAAACCATCTGCTCTGAGTTCGGTACACCAGGTCCGGAACGAAAATGAACGCCCCGCTCCACAGCGCCAGCAGGATGCCGTTCAGAATGGTGCACCACAGGAAGAACAATGTCAGCGTTTGAATGTTCATGATGTTTTTCTTTGGTCTCCAGGTTGTATCCGCTTAAACAGCGGGAAGCAGCAGGCTCTATTATACCCCGTGTGTAAAGATTTTCGGGCATTACTGCCAAATTTCTTCTGAAGGCCATGTTTCCTTTTCACGCAATTGCAATTATCTTCTGAAGCATTTAAGATACAAGGAAGGTTTCTTGTTTTGGATAATGCTGGAAGGTATATGTCCCAACTCGCAAAGAACTCCAAACCGTATGAAGGAGACTTTAATCCCATGAAACTGTTGCATACCCTGTCCACTCTGTCCACAAGGTCCACCCTGTCCACCATCCCCGCAAAGGCCGTGCGCCTATGAACCCGGAACCTGTGATCCCGCCCCATGGCGGTTACCGCAACTTGAAAAGTTTTCAGGTCGCCCAACTGGTTTATGACCTGACCGTGCGCTTTTGCGACAGCTACATTGACCGGCGCAGCCGCACCCATGACCAGATGGTCCAAGCCGCGCGCAGCGGCGTGCAGAATATCGCCGAAGGCAGCCTGGCTTCCGCGACCTCAAAAGCAACCGAGATGAAACTGACCAACGTTGCCAAGGCAAGCCTCGGTGAACTCTTGCGCGACTATGAGGATTTTCTGCGCCAGCGCGGACTCCCCCAATGGGAAAAAGACGATCCCCGCCGCGAAGACCTTTTTCAACAACGCTGCAGCACCGCGGACGAAGTCGCCCAATGGGCCGCCAGACTTCACGAGGGAGAAAGAAGTGGACTTTGTGGACCCGGTGGACCTGGTGGACAACAACAACCCAACGCCAAATCCGCCACCTATCCTGAAATCGCCGCCAACGCCGCTCTGCTTCTCATCACCGTCGCCATCAGCCTGCTCGACCGACAACTTATTGCCCAGGCCGAAACGTTCGAAAAAGAAGGCGGATTTCGCGAACGCCTTTACCGTATTCGCCAACAGGCCCGGCGCAATTCGAAAGACACCCCTGGACCCTGAACCCGCCAAGCCACCCCAATCATGAAAGTTGTCCGTATACCTGAAGTCTTGTCCACAGCGTCCACTTATGTCCACGAGGTCCACCCGGGGGAAGGCTTACCGTCCTTATTCGCTCCCACCCAATGAGGTCTTTCCCCGCAACTCGAAGGTCACCGAAACTCCCGCCTTGATGGAAATTTTACCCAGCGCGATGGTTTCCGCGGTTCCCCCCGATTCCGACGGCACATTCTGGATGACATTCTGTGCCATGCCTGACGCACGGCCATAACCCCAGCCGTGCCAGCTGGACGGGTACCACCAGTCGGATCCGGAATAGTTCTCGCTGATCTGCAGGGGCGCGCCGATGGACTGTCCCAGCGCGGCCGCCATCTTGTCCGCCTTTTCCTTCGCGGCCCGAAGCGCCAGGTCCCGGGCCTCTTCACGGTATTTCTTGAACTCCGTGGACTGGAAATCAATCCCGTGAATATAATTTACGCCCGCTTCCAGCATCTTCGTGACCAGTTCCTCCACCTGCGCCGCCTCGGACAGCGTGACAATAAAGGTGTTGCGCACAAAATAGCCGATAAAATTCCGCTTGCTGTAGTCCGTGTCATAGCGGGGCTCTATGGAAAGATGGTCGGTCTGGACTTCCTTGTCCGGGATGCCCATGTCCGCAACGGCGGCAAATGCGGCTTTCAGGATGTCGTTGTTGTTCTGCTTCGCGAGCAGGATATCCTTGTCCCACGTTTCGATGCCGAAGGTTGCGATGATCTTATCCGGCTGCACCTTAACCACGGCTTCGCCGTTCACGGAGATTTTCGGGCGATCGTCGTACAACGGGGGCTGTTGCGCGAACATGGGAACCGCGTACAGCAGGGTGAGCGCCAGGAACAGGGAGAGCGTTTTCATGACAAGCCCTTTCTTGGTTCATGCAGTGTTCATAGGTCATTTATTAAGGGCGTTACAGAACAGTCCGATTTTACTTTTCGCAACGATTTAAATGCTTTTCAGACGCGGTGGCTCGATAAATCCATAGACCAAGAAATTACGGGACACCTCGAAAAAAAGATACTAAAATGCTGGCTTTATCCGTGTGGCGGTTTCTTCTGACTCTGAGCCTCTTCAAGCCTGATCCTTTTCAGGGCTAGTTTTGCAGCTCCAAAAATCAAGACCATTGTGCTTAAATACGGAATCCAAACAAGAAAGCGGTATGGATTTGGCAGGGAATACAGCAGGATCGAAAAGATGGCCGTGGCGCATCCCCACGCAATAGTCGTCCGGATCACTATTTTTCTTTCCCGTACCCCTTGCACGTGTTTAAGACCGGAATATATCCCCAGGAGCATGGCCATCAGGCCGAAGATCAATCCGACGAGTATTCTGATAAGTAGAGGACTCATATTTGCTTTCCTCTATCAAACAGTTGATAGTAGCAACGTCCAGTATACCACAGGATTAATGCCGCTCATTCCAGAGTTTCATAATTGTTTGGAATAGCCTGTTAAAAGAACTTTTCCCTTTGGCAGCGAGAGAGTACGATAATGGCTATTCCTCCGGCCCGATGCACAGGGAAGCCAGTTTCCAGCCGGAGGGCGTTTGGATCAGGGTTGCCGCGACCGTGTAGCGTCCCATCCCCAAGGCCAGCGAAGAGAGGTCCCAGGTTCCCGCCGCCAGCGCGAGGGTGTCCCCCAGCGCGGTCGTGTCCAGCAGGACCGGCGCATTGCCGACCGAACCCCACATGACCACTGTCTTCAGCATGGCGACCAGGTAGTCCGCCCGGGTAAAGACCATGTATTCGCCGTTGCGGGTCGCGGCGGCCATGCTGCAAGGCCCGTCATAGAGGGTGGAATACAAAGGGGTGGTCTTCCCGTCGCGCAGTGCGGCGTCCCATACCCGCAACGGCTTCAGGGCTTCGGCATCGGCAGCCATCCCCGTTTCAAGGGTCGGGGGGAGCAGGGTCAGCGATAGGAGTTTCCAGGCCGCGCCGGGTGCGTCCTGCACGGCGTTGAAGGAGAGGCTCCAGGGCTTGTTGTCGGCTTCCAGCGAGGCCAGGCCGACAATGAAGGCCTGGGCGTTGCGGATGGATTTTGATAGGACGACCGTATTCTCCGGCAGTTCAAAGGCGCTGCGCTCGTCCCCCGATTTTTGCAGGGAGGACCGTGTGGCTGCAACTGGACCGTTAGCGCCCACGGTATAGGCGGCAGAGCCTTGTACACTGAACAGGGTCCATAAGGGTGGCGTTCCGGTGGTAAGCGTCTGCAGCACGGTATCGAATACTTCCTCCGGCGCAGGCGAGAGATCCTTTTCTATGGGTGTGCCCGACAAGGCGTTTCGCAAGGACTCCGAAGCGTCGTCGCCCTCCGCCACCAGGTAAACGATGCCGCGTGTCGCCTCCCGGGGCGCTTCGGGAAGCGGATTCGCCCAGCGGTCATAACACCGCATTCCTTCCGGAATCGCCCGGGGCAGGGGTACGGACTCGATGCCGTCCGAATGGAGCGCCGCAACCGTGCACGGGCCCGAAGAAAAGGCCCGCGGATCGTGGTGGTTAAACAGGTGGGCGCTGATGCCTGGCGCAGGGGTAAGACGTCCGGCATAGGGCGCACCGTCCGCGAAATGCGCCAGCGCCGCCGCCGTGAGATGCATGGGCTTCAACAGGAATTGGGGTTCCATCATCATGTGGGTAAGGCGCCCGTGCCTGGGTGCGTTGTGGACCGAGTAAGCGATATAGCGTTCATTTCCGGCGGCAATGGCGCTTAGCATAAACCGGGCATAGCGGTCGGCGCCCTCCTCCCAGGGTCCGTACAAATCCGGCTCGGCAAAGGAAAAAAAGGAGCCGTGATAACACCCGATATCCGGGCCGCCTTCGCTGCACAAGATCGGCTTGGGCGCGCCGCCCACGGCGCGCTGAATCGCATCCAGCCGTTGTGCGACACGGCTGATGCCGTCTCCGGGCCCGCCGAGCATGGCCGGATCGTAGCGGTGCCACGACAGTTTGTCATAATACGGGTAGGCGCCCGACGCCAATACGATATCTTCCCAGAAGGACGGATAGGTGTTGATGCCGACGATCCGTGCGCGGGGATTGACGGCTTTTGCCTCCTCATAGGCTGCCTTCAGCAGGTCGACGTAGATAAAGGGCGTGCCGCCCTGAAAAAAGCGCGTCATGTCCCAGGGTTCGTTCCAAACCTCCCACTCGTCGATCCGGCCGGCATAATGGTCCGTCATCTGCCGCACATATTCGCGCCACTTGCCGATGTCCTTCGGCGCATGGCATACCTGGAAATAACCGCCCTCCTCCGCGCCCGTTTCCCAGGCGGGAGCCGTGTCGAACATGCCGAGGATGCACAATCCGTGTTGCCGCGCCAGGTCCACTTCTTCGTCGTGCCAGATCCATTGACCGGGTTCGGGTTCCACGTAGCCCCACTTGGTAATGCTTGAGGCGTCATGGATCCGGCACCATTTATAGCCCAGCCGGGAAACCGCCTCCAGGTCCGGTTCGCATAAGCGCACGTGCATGCCGAAATAGGATTCCGGCATGGGTCCGGGCAGGGGCTCCGGCGCGCGGGCAAGCAGCGTTTCGCGGGTATTCGACAACGGCAGCCCGGCATGGTCGGTAACACATGCTTCCACGCGCAGCATGCCAAAAGGCTCCGCCACGGGATGCGTAACCGGGATCTCCTGCTCCCACAAACCACTGATATCAAGTGTAATGGCTGGCAAATCTGCTGTTTCGCCCAAAATGTTTGTGGCATGCAGCGACAGCCGCGCCCCGGGCGGCGTTACCCCGCATACACGGGCGCGGATCAGGTGGGGGGCGTTCCCCGTCACCACGCCCCAGGGCGCGACAGGTTCCAGCACCACGCCTGCCGGGTGTATCGGGGGGCGCCATGCTGCGTCTGGCGGTTCCTCCACCGCACCCAGCCACAATCCGTCGAGGAAGAGTGTACAGTCCGTGCCGTGCGCCTCCAGTTCATAATAGTAGTGCCCCGTTACGGAAGGCGGCAGAGTCTCCCCCGTCAGGAGGCATTGCCATTCCGCCGAGGTCGTTGCATTCTTCCGCAAGGCAAGCGGTTTTTCGTTTTCATTATCCCGCACCGCGAAGGATAGGGTTGCCCCGGCAGGTTCCGATCGGACCCACAAGGCGGCGGTAAAGCGTTTCCCGGCGGGCAGCGCCTTCGCGGGACTGATCAACCGCATGCTACTTTCGCCGTCAAAGCGGATATGCGCCGCACCTGCGCCCAGAGGACCCGGTTCGGGTTCCGGCGTCCAGACACAGTGTTCCTGTTCCAACTTCCATCCGCCCGGCACTCCGGCGCCCATCCTTTCCAGGGAGAGCACGTTTTCCACGGAACGTGCGTTGACCATACACAGAAAGAGGAGAAGTACCAGGCCGGCAGGGAGATTCTTCGGAGGGCGGCAACGTTTCAGCATAGATCCATGCTCCAGGCTTCGGGTGCGGCAACAAAGTACAACCTTTGGACTGGAAAAGGGGAGGTGGAGTTTTGCTAGAACAAAAAGGCGGGTTGCGCTCAGCCATTTCATGCACTCCGTGCCTTCCATTTATTGAGGTTAAGGAAGGCTCACGGCTATTTCCCCATGTTCCGCTTTACCCGGCCTACTTCACAAGTGTCGGGGACACTCTCCCGGGCGGCTGCCTAGTGTCACCGGCGATAATTCCAGGCGCGGGTGCCGTATTTCTCGCGGGTCAGCAGGGCGACCATTTCTTCCTCTTCGGGCAATAACACGCCGGGAAGGGCATCCGGGCAGAAGGCCTGCCTGACCGCCCCGCGCAACGCTTCGGGTGTCGCGGCGGCGGCGCGGACGAACTTTTCATGGGCGCGTCCGCCGCGGTATTCCGGCCGCTCCTCTGGTTCGGGAAGATACCGCCCCATGACGCCGGGCTCCACCCGGTAGAGCAGCGTGCCGTGGTGGAGACAGGCGTTCCGCTTGCGCCGCTGGGCATTGCCGGAGCATTTCATGCCCTCGATGGCGAGATCCGATATGCCTTGCCGTTCCACAGCCAGTCCGAGCCCAGCCAGCGCGGCGGCCACCTTGTCCAGGAGAAAGGCGTACGAGGCGTGCAGGGCGGCCACTTCCGGGAAACGGTCGTAGGAGAGGGCCAGCGCGAAATTGAGCGAACCCGGTCCCTGCAACACCGCCCCGCCCGCGGAACAGCGGCGCAGGATGGGCACCCCGTCCCGGGCGCAGTTGAATTCGTTTGCTACGAAACGCAGTTGCTGGCTTGAGCCGATGACTACGAAGGGCACAGGGCTTTCCCAGAGCCGCAGGGTGTCGGGCGCCCTGCCGGCGGCCACGCCCTCGAGCAAGGCCTCTTCGAGGGCCAGGTTGCGAGCGGGTTCAGGATAACTGATATCGAGCAAACGCATGACTATCCCACTGTTTCACCGGGAACAGATACTATCCGGGCGCTTATGCCCCGTGCTTTTCACGGTACCGTTGTTCAATGGCGGCCACGAGCGTGTTGAGGTCGGGGATGAGAGACACGAATTCCGGTATGCCGTCGATACAGATGGTGGGCACGTTTTTCACGTCAAGCCGGCACATGACGCCGATGCCTTCGCGCCGCTTGATTTTGTGCTCGTTGGCCAGCACGGGCACCCCGGCTTTTTCCGCCGCGGCCCGGGCCGCGTCCATCATGTACTGGCAGGGCGCGCATGCCGCGCTGTCCAGGGTGACGCAGTCCAGGATCACCGCCTCTTCCCCGTCATAATCCGGCAGTTCAATTTCATGGAGCCAGTCAAAGGAGCCCGCCTGGGCGGTTTGCCGCGCCACCTCGCGTTGATAGGGATCGAGATTCATCTGCGCCACGGCGCACAGATTTTCCGGGGGTGTGGCAAAAGGCAGGTCACATCCGGGCGCAAGGATGAATCCCGGCCCGGTCCCACTATCCAGGCACCGGATGGTGTCCAGTTTGGCGTCGTCCTCCTTGCCGAGTAACAGCGCCATGGTCAGACGGATATTGCCGCCGTATGATTTCTTGTGCTTGCGTCCCAGCGCGCGCAGCAACTCCAGGTCCACATTTTCATCCACGGACAGGTTGTCGCAGCGGGTTTGAAACATGGCCTCCAAGTTGCGCGTCGCGTCACCGCAAACGAACAGGGAGGCCAGCGCCCCGCCGTCATGGACGGCATCGGCCACCATGCTCACGGGTTCGCTCACGAATTCTTCAAAATGCTGCACGGAGATCTGGCTCACCATGGGATCGACAATGGCGATCACGTCCGCGCCGTGTTCAAGATAGAAATGGGCGGCTTTGATCGCACAGTCCGCGCACCAGTGCATGGCCGCAAGCGTCCCCTCGGGGTCCATGAGCATGTCCAGGAAAAGGCCGCTGCCCCGCAGGTGCGAAAGCAGCGTGAAAGGGCCGCAAACCAGCCCGTACACCGCGAGGCGGTCTCCAACGGCGCGGGCCAGCCGCCGCGTCGCCTCGCCCGCTACCGGAAAGCGCCCCTTGGACACGTCCATGGGCGGCAGGTTGAGCACTTCCACACAGGAGGCCGCCGGGTGGGATGCCACCGAAGGCGGCCCGTCGTCCGCCCACGACAGGGCGCAGCCCAGCGCCTCCGCCTCCAGCTGCAAATCAAAGACGACCGGAATACCGTCCGCTTGATAGCGTGCCGCGGCCGCCTCTTGACCACGGGCAATCAGCGCGGCATCATGGAGGTATTCCGTGGCGGTCACGTCTAGAAGTTTTGCGCCGTGCACGCCGACATAAGGCAGCCAGGGCGCTCGGGGCGTTTCCGTGCATTGCAGGGCGTCAAGAATCAGCTTCTTGTTTGACATGGGTTTGTCCTTCAGCGGTCCGCAGCGCTGGCGGGTGATGGTTACGGAACAGGAGCGGTGTGGCATTGCGCAAGAGACGCAAGTATAAATCATCCTTAAAAACACATGCAAAAGCGATTATCATCCCGGGTCAGGCGGATGTGGCAAATTAAGGATGCTGGAGTTCGGAGGTGATGACAGGATACAATGCCCCGGCCTGCACAGGCAGGGGGAGGTGAACGGGAACCGTGACCGCCGGGGAATAGTGAGATTGTTTATATGACCATACCTGTAAAACCCATACCGGCCGAAACCAATCCAGTCGGGGTGCCGCCCGGCGGGGGACTGCTTACGGAAGGCCTGCTGGCGCGCCCGCCCTTTATGGAACGCGTGGGCGACCTGGCTCCGCGGCGCATCAAGGCCGAAGCCCGGTTCAGGCCCCACTTGAAAAACAAGCAGGAAACATCGCCCGTAATCTGGTGGCGCGGCCTGGCCATGGACCTGTTGCGCTGGGGCCTGACCCTCGCCGGATTGTATGAGCGGGGAAAACACAACGCTCTGGACCTGCGCCTCGTGGAAAAAGAAATTGTAGTGGACACGCTTCCCGAGCGCCTGGACGGATTCCGCATCCTTCAAGTGTCCGATATCCACCTGCCCGCGCGCTTTCCCCGCTTCGCGGAGAAAGCGGCCGCGATGCTGGCCGGTGTCGAGGTGGATTTGTGCGTGTTGACGGGGGATTACCGCTGGGGCTATTACGGTTCCCTGGACCATGTCCCCGTGCAACTCGGACGGATACTGGCCGGAATAACCAGCCGCTGGGGCACGGTGGCCTGCCTGGGCAATCACGACATCCTGAAGGTCGGCGAGGTGCTGGAGGCCGCCCGGATTCCCGTGCTCTATAACGAAGGGGCGGCTATTGTCCAGAAGGACGCCGTGTTGTGGGTGTGCGGCATTGACGATCCGCACAATTACGGCTGCGACCGGCTGGATCTCGCGGTGCGCGACGCGCCCGAAGGCGCCTTTATCGTGCTCCTGTCCCATACCCCCGAGCGGATATCCAAGGCGGAAAAAGCCGGCGTGTCGTTGTATCTGACAGGACATACCCACGGCGGACAGATACGCCTGCCCGTGCTGGGCGCGCTGAGCAAAAACGCCTCCTGCACACGTGAACAAGCCCTGGGCTTGTGGCGGCACGGAAAAATGCAGGGATACACGACGAGCGGCCTGGGCACCACTGACCTGCCCGTGCGTTACAACTGTCCGCCGGAAGCCGCCCTGATCACGCTGCGTCGTGGCTGATGCCTCGGGTTATTTCACCGTAAGTGACCCAAAATTCGCATCCAACCGCCGCATGCGGGTAGAATGCGCACATCCTTATAGACAAAGGGTTGGGAGCACGTTGCCGCGCGCGGCTTCTCCTGTGATTTTCAACCAAGGCCCGGTGTCAGCGCCGGTGCGGTTTCCCGGGAATCTTTTGTGACAACTAAAAAACATATCCCAGACGTGTGGGACGGCCTGGCTGTGTTCCTGTGGTCGTTCATCTTTCTGGCCGGGCTTTTTCCGGAAAGCGTTTTCTTCCTGCTGCGCCAGCTGGGCGATGTTACCCTGCATCAGGCCTTTATCAATTCCCACTGGTTCATCACCTTTGCCTGCTCCGGATTTCTGGGCTGGTTCGCCTGTCAACGGAGCCGTGAATCGGATGTCCCGGACGACATCGCTTTCGGCAAAGGCGTGCTGGTTACCGTGCTTGCCCTTGCCGCTTTTCTCCCGCTGCAAATCGAACTGCTTCCCGCGTATCTGCACATCCCCCTCCCCGGCATCCGCTTTTTGATCCTGTCGGTCATCGCAATCAAGGGGCTCTGCTGGTTTTACCTGGTCCAGTTAATCATGCGCTATCACCTGTTTTCCGGGACGGACGTGTTCAAAAACATGCTGCTCTTTTTTCCAAGCGCGCTGATGCAAAAAGAAAAGGCAACGCAGGAAACACGCCCGCTTGCGGCGACGGATGAATCCGGAGAGCCTCCTGCGGGAATGGAATAAGGTTTTCTCCGCGAATGACGCCCGGGGCAACGCTCAGGCAGTTCGCGTCGTGCGTTCCCGAAATCCCAACGCGAGCCACAGGGCTATGGCGGCGCACAATCCCGCCGGAACCAGCCAGAACCCGCGGTAATCCACCAGGCCGGTCGCCGGATCGGTGAGGAACTGTGCCGTCCACCCCGCAAGCAGGAAACCCGCCAGCGGCCCCGCCCCGGAAATCATGACGGTAAGCACCTGCTGCGCGCCGGCGCGTGTTTCCTGGGTACTGTGAATCTCCACATAGAGATACGCGGTGGTGAAGAAGAAGGCGTAACAAAAGCCGTGCAGCGCGACGCCCGCCAGGACCGCGGCATGGTTTTCAAAGAAGGCGAAAAGCACCATGCGCACGCCCTGGGCAAGCACCCCGAGCAGCATGGCCGTTTTCATGCTCAGGCGGCCGAGGCTCCACCCTAAAATGCCCAATACGATCACCTCGGAGATCTGGCCGATGCTCATCCCCGGCATAATGAAGCGCCCGGGAAACTGCGTCTGGGCCAGAAAGGGGCTCATGCCGAAATAGTAGAACTGGTGGCAGGCCCCGTTCAGGAAATTCAGCACGCAGAGCAGCAGCATTTCCGGCCGCATAAACAGGCGGAGCACCTCGCTGTAACGGGTGACCGGGGCCTCTCCGCCCGGTGATTCCCTCAGGGTAACGGTAAACGCGGCCAGGGCGAGAGAAGCCAGGCCGGAAACCGGCAGCGCGTGGGGCAGCCGGATGCCCGGCGCGGCGCCGCGCAACCAGAAATAGCCGAATACCCAGGCCACCGCGACCCAGCCCACTGTGCCCCACAGGCGTATCCCCCCAAAGTCCCGTTTCGCGTCCACCGTGTGCTGCAGCGCCACGGCATTGGTCAGGCCGAAGGTGGGGGCGAAACAGATGCCATACACGAAATAAAGGGAAACAAAAACGGGAAAGGAGCGCACATGGTATAGCGCCAGCATGGCCAGGCCCGCCAGGGCGTGGCACAGCATGAGCATGCGGCTTGCGCTGATCCAATGGTCGGCCACCCGGGACGCCAGCAGGGGCGCCAGGATGGCCGCAGCCGCAGGCATTGCCATGATGATGCCGGCCTGGTAGGAAGGAAACCCAAGGTTGTCTTTCAGGTACAGGCTCAATATGGGCACCGTGGCGCCGGGCACCACGTACTGCAGGAACATCATTATGGACAAGCGTATTTTAAGTGATCGACTCAAGGACGGTATTCCCATGCGAAGAAATAAACGGCAAACCTGTTCCCCGGAGCAAGCATACCACGCGCGCCGCAGATGAAACCATCCGCCGGCTGCGATTACAAGCCCCGAGTATGCTATAATACATTATCTATGACAAACACACCTCCAACCCTCTCATTTAGCGGATACGAACTGGATCCGCGCTGCCTGCAAGTGTTGCAGTCCATGAAGATATCCACGCCTTCACCGGTCCAGGCCCAGGCCATCCCGGTTGCGTTGACCGGAAGAGATCTGGTCACCACGGCACAGACCGGTACGGGTAAGACCATCGCCTTTTCCCTGCCCAGCCTGACACGCCTGGCGCACGGTCCGTCCGGACCCAACCGCATGCTGGTGCTGGCGCCTACGCGCGAACTCTGCGTCCAGGTTGAATCGGTCATCCAGGCATTCTGCCGGCCCCTTAAACTGCACAGCGTGGCCATATACGGCGGCGTGGGCATGAACGGCCAGCTGGAAAAGCTTAAACGCGGCTGCGATATCGTGGTGGCCACGCCCGGCCGCCTGCTGGACCACCTGTCCCGGGGCACGGTCAAATTCAATAACCTTGAAATACTGGTGTTTGACGAGGCTGACCGCATGCTGGATATGGGATTCCTGCCGGACATTCGGAAGATTGTCAAAAAACTGCCCCAGAAACGGCAGACCCTGATGTTTTCGGCCACGTTCGCCCCGACGCTGGACAGGCTTGCCCGCGACATGATGCAGAACCCGGAGCGCATCGACGTCGGGTTCACTTCAAAGCCCGTGGACACGGTGCGCCAACTGGTGGTGCCGGTCCGCGAGGATGAAAAACCCCGGGTGCTCCTGCGGTTGCTGGAGGAGGAGAACATTGATTCCGCCCTGATTTTCCTGCGCACCATCCGGCGGACGGAACGGGTAGGGCGGGCCCTCAAGGGTAGCCGCCACAAGACGGCCGTCATTCACGGCGATCTTCCCCAGCAGCAGCGGCAGCGCGCCCTGGAAGGATTCCGCAGCGGCAAGTACCAGATCCTGGTGGCCACGGACGTGGCGGCGCGGGGGCTGGACATCAACGACATTTCCCATGTCATCAATTATGATATTCCTGAAAATGCGGACGATTATGTGCATCGCATCGGGCGCACGGCCCGGGCTGAGCGCGAGGGGGATGCCATCACGTTCGTGACGCCCTCCGATCATGCGGCCTTGGGGGCCATAGAGAAAGCCCTCGGATACAACATAGAAAGGCGCATCTACGAAGGCGCGCCGAAAATCCTGTCCTTGTTCAAATCGCCGGAACTGACCACGCAAGCCGTAATGCCCAAGCGCAGGCGTGGAAGAAGCCTGCTCCGGCGGCGATAACCGCGCGCCGGGTGTGAATGCCGGGGCATAAGGAATTCTATCATGGCTCCATTCACCGTTGCGTCCTATTACTTTCCCAATTACCATCCCGACCGCCGCAATGAGGCGAAATTCGGCCCCGGGTGGACCGAATGGGAACTGGTGAAGCAGAGCCGGCCCCGCTTTTACAACCACCCCCAGCCCAAAACACCCCTTTGGGGGTACACCGATGAATCGGACCCCGCCCAGATGGCCCAAAAGATTGACGCCGCCGCCGATCACGCCGTGGACGCCTTCATCTTTGACTGGTACTATTATGACGATGGTCCTTTTATCGAGCGGGGTGTTGAACAGGGATTCATGAAGGCCCCCAACGCCGGCCGTATGAAATTCGGCCTCATGTGGGCGAACCATGACTGGATCGACATCCACCCCGCGCGCTTGGACCAGAAGCCAGAAGTGCTTTACCCGGGAACGGTCACGCCCGATACCTTCGACATCATCACGGACCTGTTGATCGAAAAATATTTCTCTCATCCGTCTTACTGGCGGATTGATGGCTGCCCTTATTTCAGCATTTACGAACTGCACACGCTCACAAAAAGTTTCGGCGGCGTGGAGGCCACCGCCCGGGCCTTTGACCGGTTCCGGGAGAAGGCGCGCGCCGCCGGACTGCCGGGGCTTCACCTGAACGCGGTGGCCTGGGGCGTGCAGCTGCTGCCCGGAGAAACCGCTGTAAAAGAACCCGAGGCGCTCATTGATACAATGGGCTTTGACAGCGTCACGTCTTATGTCTGGATACACGACGTTCCCCTGCCATTCTTTCCCCAGACGCGGTACCGGGATGTGATGGACAAAGCGGGGGGCGTGTGGCTGCGCAACGCGGACCGCTACGGTGTGCCTTACTTCCCGAACGTGACCATGGGCTGGGACGCCTCGCCGCGCTGCCACCAGGACGACTTTTTTGAGAACCGCGGCTATCCCTTTATGGCCACCCTCAGCGAAAACACCCCGGAGGCCTTTCGAGAGGCGCTGGAACGGGTCCGGACTTTTCTTGAAGCCCATCCCCAATGCCTCAATACCCTGACCATCAACTGCTGGAACGAGTGGACCGAAGGCAGCTACCTGGAACCCGACACTGAACACGGCATGGCCTACCTGGAAGCCGTAAAAGCGATATTTGGCCGCTGACGGATGTTCTTTCCGCGTTCCCGCCCCGGATAAAAGCCATTAACGCTTTAAGGGACTTAACGAAAGCACCACTCAAGAGTGCATTTACAGTTCATTGTGTCCATTAAGTCCATTGAGTTAAAAAACATTCCCTAATCCAACCGCTGTTTCTTGGGTCATACTCACAGCCAATATCGCTGGACAAAACACCCGGATTGTGGTATGCTGGATGGACAGGAAAGCGACGGGTTCAGGACATTACCGGAGAATCCGGAATGAAGCGCGCCAAGACAGCGACAAAGCAGCTTTTCATCGAGGAACTCGAAAGGCCGGAGTACGCCTTCGGGATCACCACGCTGGCCATAGGAGAAGAGGCCTGCTGTGGCGACGGGCATATCACCACGCTTGCCCTGGGTGAAGAAGCAAAGTAACGGCGGCTGCAGGTTGCCTGTGGCATCTCTATTGCGGAAGATCGGCGGATACCTCCGCGCGAAGGGGGGTGTTTCATATTCTTCAGGGTTATCTTCTTGATTTCTTTCGCTGTTTACGATTACGTTTTTTGCCACAAAAGGCACATAAATCACAGAAGGATTTCTCGTTCCCAAATTCCATTTTGTAATGCGAGAGTGTGCGATGTTGTACTTCCAACCAGTGGCCAGGGCTTGCGGTACAAGTATTACGCAACGGATAAGAAAGAAATGGAATTTCAAGAGAGAAGGGGTTCCCAAATGAGAATTTGGGAACCAGACGAAAAGAGCTTTGTCGTTGCGATGTTGGATATTCCTGCGTGTTGTGAGCAGGGGGATGGTGTTATTTCTCGTTGATGTTGGAGGATGATTGTGCGGATTGAGGATACGTTGAACCATATCCATAACAAGGATTGTATTCCGGGCATGCGCTTCCTGCCCGGGGAAAGCATAGACCTGATCATCACGGATCCGCCCTTTGCCATCGATTTTACGTCAACGCGCCACAATTATCACCGCAAGGCTGCGCGCGTGCTGGAGGGCTACAGTGAAATCACCGTGTCCAAGTATCCGGTGTTTACAAAACGCTGGATGACCCAGGCCCACCGCGTGCTCAAGGAATCGGGGGCGATGTTTGTCTTCTCCGGGTGGAACAACCTCAAGGATCTGCTGGTCGCCGCGGATTCCCTGGGATTCATCACGGTGAACCACCTGATCTGGAAATACCAGTTCGGGGTGTTCTGCAAGCGCCGCTTTGTAAGCTCCCACTATCATTGCCTGTACTTGTGCAAGAACGAGCAGAAGCGGAAATTTTTCTACAACAGCCGCTTCGGCCCCGACGCGCGTACGGACGCGGGCAGAAGCCTGCGCTATCGCGACATGGAGGATGTCTGGGAGATTCCCCGTGAATACTGGCACGGCGATATGAAAACCCCCACCAAGCTGCCGGCGGAACTGGTCAGGAAAATTCTGGCCTATGCCAGCGAGCCCGGGGACATCGTGCTGGACCCTTTCCTGGGCTCCGGGCAGGTGGCTGTTGTCTGCCGCGAAATGGGCCGCCAGTATATCGGGTATGAAATCGTGCCGGAGTACCACGCCTTTGCGCTGAAACGGCTTGAAGAGGACAGCTACAGGATTCCGGATAAATCCAGGTAATCCCCTGGAATTCAAAGGGCATTCATCAAGAAGACTTTCTAGAAGCTACCGCAACCGCTTCATCCATCTCTTCGATTGTGGAATGGACTTTTCGTCTTCAGCATAGCGGCCACTTCCGAAGCGTTTAGTGTATTGGGAAAGATACGGATGGAGCCGTCCGGCAGGCTTTCTACATCCACGGTGTCACCCGTCTGGATGTTTAATGCGTGAAGCATCTCTTTTGGAACGGATATTTGACCGTCGGCGATAACGGTGGGGATGCCTCGCGGTAAGCGTTGGAGGCTCGGCATGACCCGCTGAAACATACTACAGATTTTCGTTGGCCTCACAGAATTCTGATACACTTGCATCCGCCGCGCGGATAAGTCCCCGTAAGGTGCCTCTGGCGACTTCCTTATGCGCTGGAATCGACAACGTCGCGACATGCCCTTCCTTTATCATGACAATATGACTGCCCTGTTGACGGGCGACGTGCCATCCCATGCGTTCAAAGGTCCTGACCACATCTTTATATGTCAGCACTGGTAATGGGGGCATCAGACAGCGACTTCTATTTGTCGTGTTTCCACAGTCAGTGGCAGCCCTTGTTCGGCACGCACCTCAAGACAAGCCCCGATTGCCTCCCGGATATTTTCAATAGCCTCTTCGCGCGTTTTCCCCTGGCTGATGCACCCGGGTATGGACGGGCACTCGACAACCCATACGCCATCCTCGTCCCGGTCAAGCGTGATACTAAATTTCATCGCTAACGCTCCTGTGCCTATTCATCATAGTTTCCAGGATGATTATAACACAGGCGCTGAAACACCCAAAAGAAGGTGAATATCCTGAACAAATTTGTCACGGTGGAGACGTTCCAGATGGAATATCAGGAAGCCGCGCAGTTTTTTTGGGCATATACAACAATAAACGGCATAACAGAGCGTTCAGACCCCCCCATTAACATCACTCGCTTTAAGTGGTATTTCGCACCCATTGTGCGCGCAGATAGTTCGCATAAAAGAGGGCATTCTCCACGGGCACATTGGACGGGATATGGTTGCCCACGGCAATGAAGAAACCGGAACAAGCGCGGGCCGCCTCAAGGGTGGCGTCGATTTCCGCGCGGATGGCGCCGCGGGTGCCGAAAGTCAGGGTCCGGCAATCCACGGCGCTTCCTACCAGCACATGGCTGCGGCCGAAACGGGTGGCCATGGTGTCAAGGGGGACCGCGGACTCGAATACAAAGCCGTCCGCCCCGGTGGCCGCGACATCGTCAATGAAACAGGTCCAGTTTCCATCGGAACAGAAAAGCACCGTTTTGCCAGCTTCGTGCATCATCCGCACGATCTTTGCGTATCGGGGAAAAGCAACACGCCGATGAAACGCGGGGTCCATGAAAGGCCCTTGGGCCCACACCATGTCGTCGTGCAAGAGAAAGGCTTCGATGTCCGTGTTTGCCCAGGCGGCGCAGTGGCGGAGGCTGACTTCGAATATGGATTCCAGTACAGCCTCAAAGGCATCCTGGTCTGCAGCCAGCCGCAGCAGCATGTCCCAGCCGAATATTTCCAGGGCGCCGGAGAACAGGGTTTTGTAATACCCCCCGGTAACCACCTGGTTGGGATGGGCCTGGCGGGCTTGCCGGTGCATCTTTTCGTAATAGGCCGTCAGGGTGTTCAGATCCGTCAACCCGTATTCCTGCACCGCGTTAAACGCCCGCGCCTCCGCCACGGTGGGAAACGGGCACGCGCCGGGCGTCCGCAGGTCCTTGCCGCCCGCGAGAAATTCCGCGTGCCCCATGTCGGTCACCCGGCCCAGTTCGGACCACGGACGCGGCCCGTCATCGGTATCGCAGATCAGGTCGCACTCCCACGCGTCTTCCAGCGATAACCCCGTATCCCGCAGTACGCGCGCGCGCAGGGCTTCATGGGTGCAATAGAGGACATGCCCGGGACGTTCCACCGGCCGCAGATGCAGCAGGTCCTTTCCGATGGCGTAACTCACAGGGAAGCCTTTTTATACCCGTTACTTCGCATGTTGCTGTAACGGCATTCGTTGCGTTACACTTTGATTGTACCAAGCCTCGGCGATGCGCGCCGCGGACAGGGACATTATGGTACCCGAAGCGGGTGTCCCGCGCAAGAGGACGGCTTCACCAACGGGGCGGTTTTCCGGGACGCCCTGCACCATGCAAAGAGCCTGCGGGCAGGGTACAGGACATTGAACATCCCATAAGAGCTGCGAAATGCAGGTAAAGGAAAAGCGGAGCTGATGACGCGGGTAAAATCACGGTTCATTTGCGAAGAGTGCGGCGCGGTGCACCCGAAATGGTCCGGGAAATGCGCTGAATGTGAATCGTGGAACAGCCTGGTCGAAGAGGAACTCCCCGAGGAAGGCCCCCACCTGCGCGCGTCCATGGCGGTGCTGACCGAGCCAGTGCCCGTCACACGCTCCGATCATGAAGCGCCGGCCCGGATTTCCGGCGGCCTGGAAGAGTTCGACAGGGTTATGGGCGGCGGCATTGTCCCGGGTTCGCTCACCCTGGTTGGCGGCGATCCCGGCATCGGCAAGTCCACCCTGATGCTGCAGGTCTCCCATCATGTGGCGGCCAAGGACGGCCCCGTGCTTTACATATCCGGCGAGGAATCCTTTGACCAGGCCCATCTGCGCGCCGCACGCCTGAAAACCCTGCATGACCGGCTGTTCCTGCTGACTGAGACCCATGTCTCCGCCATTGCGCCCCATATCAGCAGCGGCAAGTACCGCTTTGCCGTGGTGGACTCCATTCAATCGGTGTATACGTCGCGCCTTGCGGCGGCGCCCGGTTCCGTGGGCCAGGTGCGGGAGTGCGCCAACGAGTTCATGCGTCTTGCCAAGACCACGAAAATCCCGATTGCCCTCGTGGGACATGTGACCAAAGAGGGGGTCATTGCGGGGCCGCGCCTTCTGGAGCACCTGGTGGATACCGTACTTTATTTTGAAGGCGAGGGACGGCAGTCGCTGCGGGTGTTGCGGGCGGTAAAGAACCGTTTCGGCTCCACCAACGAGATCGGCGTGTTTGAAATGCACGACGCGGGGCTTTCCGAGGTGCGCAACCCCAGCGCCCTTTTCCTGAATGAACGCCCTATCGGCGTCAGCGGTTCCGTGGTTTTCCCCGCCATAGAAGGCGCGCGGCCGCTCCTGGTGGAGGTGCAGGCCCTTGTAAGCGACACCCACGCGGGTTCTCCCCGCCGCACCGTCACAGGCATCAATCCGAACCGTGTCGCGCTGCTGCTGGCTGTCCTCGAAAGGCATGCCGGGTTACGTTTTTGTGACAGGGATGTATTTGTAAATGTTGCCGGCGGCATCCGTCTCGATGAACCGGCCGCGGACCTTGCCGCAGCCGTCGCGCTTGCTTCGAGCCTGCTGGGCAGGCCCGTCGCGCAGGACGTGGCGGTGTTCGGTGAGGTGGGCTTGTCCGGCGAGATCCGTGCGGTAGGCGCGTCGCGCCAACGGCTTCGGGAAGCGGCCAAATTTGGATTTGCCCGCTGTATCCTGCCGGGAAACTGTACCCGGGACGCTGTCGGCACGGACGCCACACCGGAGCCCGCCGCGAAACTGGGAGACGCCCTCCGCATAGCATTGGAGAGATGACGTGACACAACGAAAAACCATGAATGAAGCCGAGGTTTTCCAGGCCGCGCTGAAAATGATCGCCCCGGGAACCCAGATCCGCGAGGCCATTTCGGCCATCCTGCAATCCCACATGGGCGCGTTGATCTGTATCGGCAATCCTACGCGATTGAGCCGGCTCTCCGAAGGCGGGGTGAAACTCGACGCCGAAATGACGCCCCAGCTGTTGTATGAGTTGTCCAAGATGGACGGCGCCATCATCCTGAATGAAAAAGGGACGCGCATCGTGTATGCGAACCGTTTTCTGAAACCGTCCGACCGTTTCCCCAGCATAGAAACAGGAACGCGGCACCGGGCGGCACAGCGTTTCGCCAGCCAGGCGAAGTGCATTGTGCTCGCCCTTTCCCAGCGCCGCGCCAGCGTCACCCTGTATTGCCATTCCCGCAAGTATAACCTGGATTCGGTGCCGACCCTGATAAACAAGGGGGTGCAGACCCTGCAGACCCTGGAAAAGTACGTGGATACGCTTCGTAAAACCATGCGGGAACTGACCGCGCGCGAACTGAACGAGGCCGTCACTATTTTTGACGTATGCCGCGTATTACAGCGCGCTGAAATGGTAAACCGCATCCAGAAGGAAGTGCTGCCGATTATTCTGGAACTGGGTACGGAGGGACGGCTGTTGCAGCTGCAGCTCCAGGAAACGGTGCAACCCCTTAAGGAGGCCGCGCTGGTCATACGCGATTATTACCGGGAACGCTCCGGGGTTACCGAAGAAACGGTGTCAGAACGCATCAGCGCCCTCACCCAGGAAGAACTGATGAACCTGGGATGCCTCAGCCAGGCGCTTGGGTACGGGCCCAATCCCAGGGGTGTGGATTCCTACATGACGCCGAGGGGGTATCACATCCTGCACGCCATCAACCGTCTGCCTTCCCAGATTATCGACAATATGGTGCACCAGTTTGAGACCCTGCCGGAAATCCTGGCGGCCGACAAGGATAAACTGGTCGAGGTGGAGGGTGTGGGCGAGGTCATGGCGGAACGCATTCGCAGCGGCATTACACTGCTTACGAACCAGATCGGTAAAAGTGGAGAATTCACATGACGGTCATTCTTGACTGTGAAATCACGGCCCATCAGGAGATTGCGCCCGGGCACAAGCGGATCGTACTGCGCGCGGCCCCCATCGCCGCCGCCGCGGCGCCGGGACAATTCTGCATGCTGGAAGCCCATGAGGGCCTGTATCCTTTTCTGCGCCGGCCCATGTCCATTGAACACATTTACAAGGACGGCATTTCCATCCTGTACAAGGTGCTGGGGCTGGGCACGCGCCTGCTCGCACACATGCCCACGGGCGCCGTTATCAATGTGCAGGGGCCGCTGGGAAACAGCTTCCCGCTGCCTGAAGGCTACGACCGCTATTTGATGGTGGGTGGCGGCATCGGCATCGCGCCGTTCCCCGCGCTGGCCGAGGCGATCATGCAGCGCCTTGGGCGGACGCCGGAACTGGTCGCGGCGGCCCGGAGCGACGGCCAATTGCTGCTGGTTAAGGAATTTGCGCGCATGGGCTGCCCGGTCCATATCGTCACGGATGACGGGTCCGCGGGCATGAAAGGCTACGCCTCGGATGCGCTCCGCGCGCTGGAACCGGATGAAAGAACCCTGGTTTACTGTTGCGGGCCGACCGTGATGATGGCCGCCGTTCACGAGGTGTGCGCGGAACGGAACGTCACCTGTTACGCCTCGCTGGAGGCGGAAATGGCCTGTGGCGACGGCGTATGCATGGGCTGCGTGGTGGAAACCACCGCCGAGGACGAGGCGCGGCGCATGGCGCGCGTATGCCGGGAAGGGCCCATATTCGACACGCGCGACATCAACTGGAAAGCGGGAGTGCGGCCATGAATGCGGTGAATCTGCAAGTCAACCTCGGCGGCCTGGTCATGAAAAATCCGGTTACCGTCGCCTCGGGCACCTTCGGTTACGGCGCGGAATACGACCAGTACTTTGACGTGTCCCGGCTCGGCGCCGTGACCGTGAAAAGCCTGACCCTGAAACCCCGGGCGGGCAACAAGCCCCCGCGTATTTTTGAAACGCCCGCGGGCATGCTGAACGCCATCGGTCTGCAGAATGTCGGGCTGGACGCCTACTTGGCCGATAAACTGCCCTTTCTACGCGAAAAGAACTGCACCATTATCGCCAATATCTACGGGTATGGTCCCGATGAATACGCCGAACTGGCCCGCCGCCTGGAAGCCGAAGGCGGCGCCGACGCCATTGAGGCGAACCTGTCCTGTCCCAATGTGCATGACGCCCGGCATGCGCGGGGCGGGACGCTGGTTTCCCAGTCCCCGGAAAAGGTGCTTGAATACACCCGCGCCATCAAGTCCGCGACTAAACTGCCCGTATTTATTAAACTCTCCCCGAACGTCGCGGATATTGCCGCGCCCGCCCTCGCGGCGCAGGAGGGCGGCGCCGACGCCGTTTCCCTGATCAACACCCTGCTCGGCATGGACATCGATCCCGAAACGCGCCGGCCCCGCCTGGGCAATATTGTCGGCGGGCTGAGCGGGCCCGCCATTCGCCCGGTGGCCGTCAAAATGGTCTGGGACGCCTGCCGCGCCCTGGACATTCCCGTGCTGGGCATGGGTGGCATTGCCTCGACCGGGGATGCCCTTCAATTTCTGCTGGCGGGCGCGCGGGCGGTGGCCGTGGGATGCATGTCCTTCCGACAGCCCGATGCGGCCTTAAAAATTATAGAGGGATTGGAAGAATATTGTATACGGCAGGGCATCACGGACATCAATGATCTGGTAGGCGCCGTGCGCATCTGAATGCGGCTGTCCGAAGCATCCCGTTAAAGCAACATTTCCTGTGTGTCGTCGAACGGGTTATCCTGAAAGGCGCAATGGTGAAGCCCTTTGGGCCCGTTTTTCAACACTCTGATTCAGGTTCAGCTTCAGGTTTTAAGGCGTCAATAAAACTATTTTTTCCTGCCCCGAAGCGCGGCGGCCAGGGACAACAGCGCCGCCAGGGCAGCCAAACCGGGGACCGTAAGGGCCGGCAGTTCTTCCACCACGGTAAGTTTTGCCGCGGTGGTTGTGGTCGGGGCCAGGGTTTCACCTGTAATGAGGCAGGTGTACAGGCCTGCGTCATCATAGGTGGCGTGTTGGATTAACAGCGAGGAGGCGGTGGCGCCGGGAATCAGGGTGTTGTTTTTGTACCATTGGTACTGGACCGTGCCCAACGGATTTCGAACGGTCACAAAAACTCTGTAGGATGTTTCAAGTTCAACCTTGTCCTCAGCGGGGAACGGACCGTCATAATTGATCTGTCCCGCATCGGATTCCACGATGCAGTAACGTTCCCGCGCCACGTTAAGGTCGTTCCACCCCCCTGAACTCAGACCTACTGTGGCCACATCCTCGCCATCGTCCCCGGAGTTATTGGGTTCACCCGAATTCCAGTCGGCATACAATCCTCCCGCCGGCGAGCCGTCCGCGGCGCCGTTCCAGAAATTCTGGCCTGTCTGGTCCCATACCCAGACGCCTTCCGTGGCGATATCATTGGCCCCTATAAAGCCCACATCGGAAACGGGTCGAAACATTCTCACAAGCCAGTCGCTTTCCGCCTCGTTATCGAGAACCGCCAGGTACCCACCCATGCTTTCCGCCTGCGCCTTGCCCTCAGCCCAGGTGCAGGGTCCGATCATTTTATAATAATGCCCGTTTTCCGGATTCTGGTGCCAAAAGCGCATACGGTCGCCGATTTCAGCGCCCGGCAGCAGATTGGCGGCGGGAATGGCTTCGCGGGTAATGCCCGGGCCTTCCCACTCGAGTTTCAAAACGGCTCCACCCGAGTTCTCATAATAGTCGATCTGAATAGGAATGGGAGTGCCGGCAATGAGGGTTGCCGTTGCGCTATACTCGGTAGGGGCCTGACCCTGCCATTGATTAACCACCATCGCATCATCCAGCCAGAGGCGCACTCCGTCGTCCGAGGTCACATAAAACGTGTATTCCCCACCTTCGGCGGGCATGACAAATCCCGTCCAACTAACGGAGAACCCATCCACACCCAACCTGGGATCAGGCGCATTGGTTTCCCAATCAAAAAATACCTGGGGATCTATCCGTGTAAAAGCAAGGTTGGACATATTGACCGTACGGTAGTATTCGCCCAGCAAGCCTTCCGTTTGCCCGCTTGCGGATGTCGCCACCAGCCCACCTAAACAACTGACCGCAATAACGATTACGCCTGTGAGTGTTTTCATCGCCCGAGTTCTCTCCTGAATTCCAGTTCTTCCGGAAGTTGTACCGCCGGGTATACCACTATTCTCCACTACCTGAAACCTACGAGAAGCGTAGGCCCCCGCATTGGTTTCTGTACGCATCTCCAGAAAACTATTTTGAAATAATTGTAACCAAAGACGACATTAAAGTCAATACACCAATGCTAACAAAATTAACGCTTGTGCAACGCTACGATAAAGAGGTTCCCATGTGGCAAGAAGATCGGTCTGACAGGCTGCGGTCAAGCTTAAAGAAAACTGGCGATAAGCTTATGGTATTTATGCAGATCTAAAAAACTGCAGGGCACGTGGAATCCCGCCTTACGGTAATGAAACATTGCTTCCAAACAAAACACTTCCAAACAACATACGCGGTGTGGACCGGGATTAATTTATCTGCCTTGTGCGCTTGTACGGTCGGCGTGTTTGCTTAAGGCGTTGCACAGGGGATTTAATCTCCCGCAAGTGCCGTCCAGTCCTCGTATAGCCGGTTCAGGCGTTCCCGGGCCGAGTCATAGGCATTCTTTAAATCCTGGGCTGTTTGGAAGTCGGCGGGATCCAGCGTGGCAAAACGGCTGTTGAGCGTTTCAATTTCCGCTTCACAGGATGCGATTTGGTTTTCCAGTTCCTCGATACGCCGCTGTTCCCGCCTTGTTTCGCGCTCCTGTGCCTTCTTCTGTTCCCGGGATTCCACGGTTTTCTGGCGCTTTTCCGAGGTTTCCTTATCGGCGGACTGGGCCTTGCCGGACAGTTCTTCCGCCTGTTTGCGCCGCCAGTCGGAGAAGTTACCGTAAAACAACCGGGCATTGCCGTCCTGCACGATAATCAGGCGCTCAGCGACTTTGTCGATGAAGGTGCGGTCATGACTGACGACGATCAGGGTGCCCTCGTAATCGGCCAGGCTGGCCTCAAGGGCTTCGCGCGATGCCATGTCGAGATGGTTGGTGGGCTCATCCAGCACCAGCAGGTTGGCATTGGAGGCGATGAGTTTGGCAAGAGCGAGTCGGCTGCGCTCCCCTCCGCTCAGGACGGTGGTGGGCTTGAACACGTCATCCCCGGAGAACAAGAAGCGGGCGAGATAGCTGCGGACGAGCTGCGTGGACCACTCCGGCCGGAAGGCCTGCATCTCGCCGAGCAGATCCGTGTTGGGGTTCAGCTGTTCCTGGTGCTGGTCATAGAAGGCCATGGACACGTTGGCGCCCATCCAGACCGTGCCCCCCTGGCCGGCGTGTTTCCCGGCCAGCTGGCGCAGCAGGGTGGTTTTTCCCGAACCGTTGGGCCCGATGATGCCCAGGCGTTCCCCGCGGTGCAGGGAAAAGGAAAGTCCCCGGTACAGGGGGTTCCCGTCATAGCCCATGGCCAGGTTCTGGGCGTTGAGCACGATATCGCCGCTGCGCCCGACATCGCCCAACTGAAAGGAAGCCGTGTCCATTTCCGGGGGCGGTGCCTCCACAATCTCCATCCGTTCCAGGCGTTTCAGCCGGTTTTGCGCCTGGCGCGCCTTGGTGTTCTTGTAGCGGAACCGGTCAATCCAGGCTTTTTCCTTCTGGATGAAGGCATCCTGGCGCGCAAACGCGCGCTGCTGCTGTTCGCGCCGCAGGGTCTTTTCCTTGAGCCAGCCGTCATAGTTCCCGGTAAAACTGAACACTTCTCCCCGTTCCACTTCGATGATGCGCTGGGCAAGCACGTTCACCATGCGGCGGTCATGGGAAATGAGGACGATGGCTTCCGACCTGGCGCGCAGGTGGTCTTCCAGCCATTCCCGGGCTTCCATGTCCAGATGGTTTTCCGGTTCGTCCAGCAGCAGCAGGTCTGCATCGTGCAGCAGCGCCAGGGACAGCATCAGCCGCGCGCGCCAGCCGCCGCTCAACGCTTTAAAAGGCAGGTTGAATTCATCGGGATGAAAGCCCAGGCCGCAGAGGATCTGCCGGACCCGTGTGCGAAATTCGTAGCCGCCCCGCAGGGCGAAAGTATGCTGCAACTCGCCGTATTCGGCAAGCAGCGCTTCCGTGTGTTCCCCGGCCAGCCGGTGTTCCAGGTCCAGCAGGGTCTGTTCCAGTTCCAGCAGGTCGGTGAAAGATCCCAGGGCGATATCGTGCACCGTGCTGTCCGGGGGCGCGTCGGGTATTTGTGACAGATACACGATCCGGGCGCGGCGCATGCGCTCCACCACCCCGCTTTCGGGCTCTGTTTCGCCCGTGATCAGCCGGAACAGGGTGGTTTTTCCCGTGCCGTTGCGGCCGATAAGCGCGATGCGCTCGCCCTCTTCGATCCGAAAGCTCACCTTGTCCAGCAAAGATTCTCCGGAGAAACCTTTGCTGATATTTTCCAGTCGCACTAAACTCATGGCAAATAGATGCTTTTAATGGTTCGTTGTCGAAAATAGTATGGAAACAGGCATGTTGCCGCGGACCGGTGCCCGCAATTCCTGTAACGTGAAAGGGGATGTTTGGTATAATAGTTATAAGTGCGTCAGGAATCAAATCCATTCCGGGCTGTTAAAAGGCTGAATCCGCGCCGAAACGCGTGCCGGGACTTATGGAACGCGTTTACGCCGCGACAAGTCGGTTGTCGCCTGCCGGCAGGAATCCGGCGGCGATGAATCCGGACATAAGGAGATGCCATCCATGCCACGAGCACGACGAATCGCGTTATGTGTCCTGCCCCTGTTGCCTGCGCTGTTCCTGACCGGCTGCGATGTGAGCGCCATTTGGGTCAGCCGCAGCGAATTGAATTTCGAGCGGGACACCAGCCCCATGTACTTTGATATCGCCAACGACAATGCGAACCTGGACACCATCGATGTAAGCGTCACGACGGACAGATCCTGGATCCAGGTGGCTCCAGAGATGGTGCCATGCAAGCCGCCGGAAATGAGCGGCCTGGTCAAAAACAAGATCGAGGTGCGCATCGACCGCAGCAGGATAAACCAGCAAGGAGAAAATGAAGGAACCATCACCCTGTCGGCATCGGGGGTGAAGCCGGTTACCATCAAGGTCAAGGTCGTTCAGGACGAGCTGACGCCCACGCTGGCGCCCTTGAATATTCTTAACCCGGTGGTCACCTACAGTTCGCCTTACCTGGTCGAGTTCTCCTTCTCCCTGCGCGACGGGAGTGACCGTTCCGTCACGGGCGAGCCGGCACAGTTTCAGGTTTCGGGATGGGAAGACGACGTGCCCGTCGGGCGGCCGCAGGGATTGCTGCTGCGTCGCGGCGCGGCGCGGCAGCTGTGGATTGAAATCATCCTCGACTACAGCGTGCTGATGGATGAGATTGAAAACGCCATTCCTGAAATGGAGCGCGCGGCGACGGAAATACTCCTGCCCAGCCTCAACGAAGACGCGCTCGTGTCGGTCAGCGGATTTTACCGGGACAACCTGGATTCACAACTTGTTGTCCCCTATACGGTGGACCGGCAATATGTCACCGACCGCATCCTCGCGGCCGAGGAGGAACATTTTTCGGGATGGGCGTCCGGTGCGCGGATTTATGACGCCCTGGCCTCCTCGCTCGCGCGCTTCGACGCGCTTGGTCTAAATCCTCTGGATGAAAAGTATATTGTGCTCTTATGCAACGGCCGCGACACCTCCAGCGTTATCAGCGCCCCCGTGATCATCAACGCCGCCAAGAACCTGGGGGTGCGCATCATTGCCGTGGGATTCGGGGACAGCATAGACGCCGCCGACCTGATCACGCTGGCGATCGCCGCCAACGGGCGCTTTATTTCGGCATCATCCCTGGATGACCTGCAGTCCTCCTTTGAGCGGATTATCGAAGACCTGAACGGCCAGTATGTGGTCCGATGGGCAAGCCTGCGGCGGGATGGTATGGCCGTGGTGCCGTCCATAAAACTCGTGTTTGGAGCCTCCAGCGCGACCTGCCGGGCGGACAAGGTCTTCCGGGCGCAAAGTTATGTCGGGGATCCGCTCCGGGGAAACCTGGTGCTGATGCAGTCCGACACGCCGGGCAACACGACCGTGTTTCTCCGGGCCGGGTATGTGCCTTACGATATCAACGTATTCCGCTTGCGGGTGATGAGCGACTACACCTTCGAAACCTCCGTGGTGGGCCCCGGGGATGACGGCCTGCTGGCCGGGTGGAACATGACCATCGAAGACGATGTGGACGGCGCCAAATGGATTACGCTTACCGGTGGCGCGCCCATTCCCTTCGCCTCCTTCGGCGCCATGTTGCGTTTTGACTTTGATCAGGCGGTGGATACACCCTTTACCGCGTTTGAAGCTGATAATTCCCTTTACAATGACGGGCAGAGCTTCGTGGTCAGTCAATAACCTGGTACGCGTCCACGGCAGGTTTTTTCGCGGCCCAGGCTGCGTCATCGGCGCACCAGTCGGGAATGCCGATGTCGGCGACAATGAGGTCACCGAGCAGGTCCCGCGCGCCGGGGGCGAGAAAGCCCTGCTTGGAGAAAGCGAAAGTCACAGTGACATCTGCCCGGACGCAGGCGCCGCAGACTTCTCCCGTGTCCGCGTTCATTCCCGAAGGCAAATCCACCGCTATCGTATAGACTTCCGGCCAGGCATCGATGGCCGCTCGGATCGGGCCGCGCACCTCGCCTTTTATGCCCGTGCCCAGCAGGGCGTCCACCAGCACGGCGCAGTCTGACAACCGTCCCACGGCGGCGGCCGTTTCCACTTCTTCCGTAACGCTTTCCAGGGTGCCGGCGAGATTCCTGTAGACGTTCATGAACACGCCTGCGTCGCCGCCGATTTCCTCAGGCCGTGCCACGAGTACCACACGGGTTTCCAGTCCCGCGAGCAGCGCCAGGCGGGCGACAACGAACCCGTCGCCGCCGTTGTTGCCCTTGCCGCACACTATCCCTACGGGGCCCCGGTTGATTTGATTGAATATGGCAGTCCCGGCGTTGTTCATCAGGACCACGCCGGGGATGCCTATCTCCTGTATGCAGCGGCGATCCGCCTCGCGCATTTGTGCGGCAGTCAATGTTTTCATATCAGTATCTCACCCGGACCCGGTAACTCAGTTTCACTTCGCTGTCGGCGGGTACGTCCAGCGTAAAAATGGCCGTGTGGGCGTCCTTCTTAACATGTTGAACCGACTGCTCGGTGATGGTCCAGTCGCCAGGCAGGGGTTCAACCACGTCCACCTTGATGGCCGTGTCCTTGCGGTTGCGCACGGAGATGGTGAATGCGGCCTCATGCATGTTCGGCCCCAGCGCCTTGTAGTCGTCTTGGACGCGGTCGCCGACCACGTCGAAGGCCTTGCCCAGGGTCAGGCGCACTTCTTCGTTCTTCGGCGTATGATGGATGCGGTCCTCGCCGGAGAACTGGAGCATGCCGGACTTGTCCGCCTGGTATACGCGCATGACGCCGCCGGGCAGCGGCATGCCCAGGCCATTCTCTTCGCGATTCTTGAAGGTGAGGAAGACGTCGGCATTCGTGTCGCGCAGGGCACTGATGGGTCTGCTGTAGAAATTCATGTCCCCCCGGAACTCATAATGCTTTTCCAGGGCCACATTGGAACCGTGAAGCAGGCTGACCTGTTTGGTCTGGTTCTCACGGATGGTGGTGCGGCGTTCCAGGGTGTAGAGGTGATACTCGGCGAAGGCCTCTTCCTCCATCATGGGCGGCGCGCCCGCGGCCATGTCCATCATGGCCATTTTGACTTCGCGCCGCCGCTCCGGCTGCACAACGTTCACATCGCCCGCGATGAGTTTCAACTGGGCGTTGTTGTAGGCGGTGCCGGACTGGTTGGTCAGGGTCACCCAGCCCTCGATGTCCAGAGCGGTCTCCTCGCGGTTCAGGGTCAGCACGTAATCGGCGCGCCAGTTCATGCCCTCGGTCAGGTAGGTGGCTTCCACCTCATGGTCGGTGCCCTCGTTGCTTAACAGCCATACCAGCGTGGGTTTGGCGATCAGTTCCTCCGGGATCTCCGGCAGCACCACCTGGCCGGGGTGGCCCAGGTAAATCTTGTCTTCCACCTTATATACCGGCCCGTTATTCACGCTGAGCAGGGTTGCCGGCTGTTCGTAGAACGTATAGTCGCTGCTCTTGTTCACCAGCATCACCTCGCGCCCCACATATTTTTCCATCAGTTTTTCCGGGCTCATCAGGTCGAACTCATAGTTCTGCTCCAGGATTTGCAGTGCGCCAGGATCGTTGAGAGAACGGAGGCTCACGGTCTCCGGGAGGATGGACGCCGCTACATTCATGAAACGCAGGGCATATTCGCCGGGCAACATTTTAATGTTCCGGCGATCGCGCACCAGCGCCCGGTTATTGTTGTACACCGTCACGGCCACGTCCGTCTGGTCCTCCAGCGTGGTCTGGCCGGTCTGCAGCTGGCCGGTCACTTTATCTTCCAGTTTCTTCAGCTCCGGTGCTTGTACGTAAGCCGGGGCGAGGGACAGCAGCATGGCCACTACGATCAACAGGTAGTTCGCTTTCATCGCGGGTCTCCTTGTTCAGGTTTAATCTTTGGATACAGTGTGACATATTTAACCCTAAAACACAACAGATGTGGCCGTGCGGCCACTACCTGAATAACGTCTGTAAGGCGGAGATGTTTAAATCATGGATAATCCACCGACTCTGCCGTTCCGGCGTTTTCCTTCTCTTATCAAGAAATCATTCCCTGTTTACTTTGTTCACAAATCCCTTCCTGTAAACGTCATGCCGGTATACCGCGAAAAAGACTGACATCTAGATTGCGGCGCCTTAACGAATTTTACAAACACAAAAACATTTTCTTTTATTGCCTGCCAACGTTTTTTGAACCTGGATTCCGGTCTTTTTCGCGCATAAACAGTAATTCCCTTGATACGAGTCTATTGGCGCGAAAAAACCGGAATGACGGAGTTTGTTGATTTTGATGGTATCGCAGGATTCCGGGGAAATTTGCAGCCCATTGTCTAAATGGTGAAAAATAAAGGGGGGAACGCTTTCTACCTCTCGTAACCCTGTTAAGAAAGGCAAAACAACATGCCCCGTGCCAAAAAGAGTTGCTGCTGCTTTTTGCCGTTGTTCCTGATCGCATTTTCCATAAACGCGCTTGAGGTGGAAGGTTTTACCCCGGACAGGGAGGTGGTGTACAAAACCGTGGGGGATGTACAACTTAAACTGTACCTGTTTACGCCCCCGGAGCATAGTCCGACCGACAAGCGCGCCGCTATTGTATTCTTTTTCGGTGGCGGCTGGAACAGCGGTTCCCCGACCCAGTTTTACCCCCACTGCGAATACCTGGCTTCCCGGGGCATGGTGGCCCTATCGGCGGATTACCGCGTCTTTTCACGTCACAAGACCTCCCCGCGTGAATGCGTGAAGGACGGGAAGTCCGCCATCCGGTGGATCCGGCAGCATGCGGGTGAACTGGGCATAGACCCGGACAGAATCGCCGCCGCAGGCGGTTCCGCAGGGGGGCATGTCGCGGTGGCCACCGGTACGGTTACAGCCTTCGATGAAGAAAAGGAAGACTTGACCGTAAGCAGCCTGCCAAACGCGTTGGTATTGTTTAACCCGGTCTTGGATACGGGGCCGGGTACACAGGCCCATAAACGGGTCAAGGAATACTGGCAGGATATTTCGCCCATGCACAACATCAGCGGAAACACACCCGCAACCATTATTTTCCTGGGTACGAAGGATGAGGTCGTTCCCCTGGAATCCGCGGAAGCGTTCAAAACAAAAATGGCGGAGAAGGGCATTCGTTGTGACCTGGAAATCTACGAAGGCCAGAAACATGGCTTCTTTAATTTCAAGAACAAGGAAAACTATACCGATACGGTAAAAAAGATGGATTGCTTCCTGTCCTCGTTGGGTTATCTGGAAAGCCTGCCTGCGGCAGAGACAGCATTGTAAGTCAAGAACCGATGGTCGGGGATAACCGGGCACAGTCAAGACATAAGTTTCTTCCATACGAAGACACAGTTCGGTATCCGCCAGCATGCTGTTGACAGAGCGTGTTTTTTTAATGCTAAGAAAGATTTTAAGAATGTTCGTAACATAGACACACTGGGGAAAAAAAGCCTTTGGCATGGAATGTCAACCCGCTCAGGCAATCCTAATTTACGGCAGCGTTGCTTGTATCTCCCCATATCCAGGGTGATAGCCCTGACAGCCTTATTTATGATACGAAATAACCCTCCTGCGACACAGGCAAGAGGGTTAATTTTTCACGCACTATTTCTTGACGAAATATGTTAAGGCGGTCAGTGCCATAAGCGTCATTCCAATAACCAGCCAGTCTCCCAAGGTTCGATTGACGCCTTCGGGCGCTAACATACTCTTGTTACAACCAAATACACCGCCGCCAGCTGATACCGCGCTACCGCATTTTGGTTCTCCTTCGCCCTCGGAGAACTCGCCTTCGTCTTCGATGATTACTTCACCTTCGATTTGGATTTCACCTTCAGACTCGCCCTCGACTAGTACTTCACCCTCAGCCTGTTCGCCCTCTATACGCTCACCTTCAGGAGGTTCGCCTTCAATGGATTCGCCTTCGATAATCTCTACTTTCACCAGTAATGGAGCATCCCACTTATCATTTTGTTTCTCATCGACATTCGTTGGCACTGCATCCTTAAAGTCCTTGATTGCATCTTCATCTCTTTCTGTCCCGGTATTGCGCACCCAGATGTTGTATGTCCCCGTATTCGAAGGTGCAGTGATCACGGCACTGCCCGACCAATAATTCCAACTCGTTCCTGGGAAACCGGTCCACACTACTACAGGGTCGCCGCCCACCCAGGCACCCGCGACATTACGGAAACCTACTGTTACCTTTATCTTGTTCAAACCGGGAGCGCCATGATACTGGCCACCCAAACCACCTAGCGCAACATATTTCTTGGGATTCACAGGGTTTGGCGTCATCACGCACGAGGTAACCGTAATCCCACTAGACTGTTGTTCACCTTCACCCTCTACGGGTTGTTCAATTTCCCCTTCACCCTCAGCAGGTTCTCCTTCACCTTCTGTTACTATTTCGCCCTCACCTTCAAGTAGCACTTCTCCCTCCCCTTCAATAGATTCGCCTTCGACAACCTCACCTTCGCCTTCAATAGGTATTTCGCCTTCACCTTCAATAAGCACCTCACCTTCACCCTCGAGCCCGCCTTCTCCTTCCCCCTCTAAAGGTATCTCGCCCTCGGCGAGTATTTCACCCTCACCCTCTATTGTTTCCCCCTCTCCTTCGATGTCCTCACCCTCACCCTCAAGACTGTTAGCATACCACAACAGATAAGGATATGAATTTCCATCAACAATACCCCACACAGAATTGAAATCCCAGTTTTCATAATTAGATCGTTGTTGCATCTGAAACGTATGCAACCCTATTCCGCCAGCAGAGTTAAGTGTTTTACTTGTGTCTATATCCCAGTAACTTCTGGTTACGGTTTCTGCTCTTTCACCTATAAGACCACCAACGGTAGTGGTTCCAGCAACCTTGCCGACAGAATAGCACTCAATAATAGTACCTAAATATCTAGAACTTCCATCTAGACCGATCTGTATGTCTCCACACCCCACTAAGCCACCAACGCTAAATCGCCCGCTAACATTACCTATGGCAAAACATTGAGTTATTGTTCCAGAAATGCCAGTGAGTATTCCGCAAAATCCACCGACACAACCATCTCCAATTACATCGCCTGTAGCAAAACATTGTTGAATTAGGTTATTATTTCTACCTACAAAACCACCTATAACATCATCACCTGTTACCTTACACTTGGCATAGCAATTGACCGCAATACCCATATTATGCCCTATGATACCACCTATATAACTTTTATAACTGTCTTTTCCATCAATTTCACCGAGCATATTACAATTATGAATGCTTCCACTGTTTACTGAAACGATACCGCCGACTCTGCCCCATCGTCCATTATACTTAATAAACGCAGAACTCATACAATTTCTGATAGTTCCTTGTGTTTGATTGTCTGATACAATACTGCCTACATATCTTAACCCACTAATATTAGAAGCGTCATCAAGAATGATATTTTCGATCGTGCCTTTATTATATATTCCAATGACGGCGGCATTATTGTTACCTGCAACTTGTACGTTACTAAACTTAACGTTTTTGACAACACCTCCTTCGTCCACCATTCTGAACAAGCCCACATCAATATCATCTTCGCGGTTAATTACTAGTCCTGAGATGATATAACCTCCCCCGTCAAGAGTCCCTGTAAAAGTGCTAGGTGGCTCTGTTGTTCCAAGAGGCGCAAAGCCGGCCCCATTGTTCCATTCTGCTGTTACTGATGCATCAACATTCCCCATCAACACATAATGACCATTTAAAGGATACCCTGCCTCAAGACCGATTCTTTGCAGTTGCTCGATGTTACTGATTAGTATTGGATCTTGTGCGTAAGCAGATCTTAAAATAATTACCGTAACAAAACAAAGTTGGGCAAAAATAAAGTTTTTCATTTTTTACCTGTGTTTTTTTATTTTAGCAGAGAAACACTTTGCCTTCCCTGTTCATCTAAATTACGGGTTTAAACAAGAAGTATAAATATTTTACCTTATCGGAAAGTATATGCTTGGTTTTCTAAAATAAATTATCGTCATATTGTCTTAGCTCAGCGGGAATAGGACTTTTCCCGAAAAGTTTAAGGTACTTCCCCTGGCTGGGAGTACCGATTTAGGGGTGCGTTTTTTAAGGCATGAACGGTCTATCAATCCGATGTTGGT
>JAAYBJ010000166.1 GCA_012730105.1 Candidatus Hydrogenedentota bacterium | reverse complement strand
CTTCCGTACCGTATCGCTACTACCATACGTATGGGATTTTCACCCATCTGACCATTGCGCCTTAGCCTGACGCACCTTTACGGCCGCCAAAATCACCCCTTCACCCCTCAAGGGGTCAGGCCAAGGGTAGTCGGCAACTTACATTATATTCGGCTTCGCTTTGCTACGCCGTTACTGGTGGTAGTCCGTAAACCGCGGCCCGGATCCCCCGCCCACCCACCCATCCGCCCCCAGGGGCTCCCTTCAGCATTTGAAAGGAATTTATTCAATTATTTACTCTATATAAAGCAGCAATTATATTAAACTTTATGGAAAACTTTCAAAACGACTCTATTCAGAAGCAGAATGTAGGGAATGCTGGTGAGTACTATATAGCCGCAAGGTTATCTGCTCTCGATTTCGTTGTTACTATAACGCTTGGTAGGGCTGAAAAGTATGATATACTTGCACTAAACCCATCAGGGAAACTTTTTAAGTTATCTGTCAAAACAACTCAGCTTGATAACGCTATAGAATTTCCATTATCAGCTAAAGACGAGCAAGGCTCTACGGATGATTTTTATTATGCTTTTGTCAAACTAAATAAGTTTAAAAAGGAACCAGATTTTTGGGTAATCCCCAGTACTGTGGTATGTAAAGTATTAGCAGATTCTAACAATGCATGGCTGAAAACTCCAGGTCGTTGTAATAAAGTGCATAAGCCATCAACAGTGCGTGTTTTGCCAATTGTGGTTAGGGAGAGTCAGGTTGGCTTTTATCCCAAAGGCTGGGGTCTTGAAATGTCGGGTAAGTACTATAAGAACTTGAGCCCATTGTTATAAAGCTATTCCAACAGCTTTGTTTTCAGTCTTCCCAAGCCCGGTCCGGGCGCTGCGCTTCCTTTTTTATTCCGCTTGTCGGTAGTAACCGCCTTCGCTTTACATTATGGTACGCGTTCCGTGCATTGGCCAATGACACTCCACGCCTTTGGTTTATGTTTTTATAGGCGGCACGCTCCATTCCGTTTCACTTCATTTCGCTCTATCGCGCCATTGGCCTCATCCCGGCCCCTGCAGTTCGCACGTCCTGTGCTTTCAACTGCAGACTGCCGGGCTGGTCCAATGACGCGATACGGCCGCCATATATCACCCCTTCACCCCTCAAGGGGTCAAGCCAAGGGTAGTCGGCAACTTACATTATATTCGGCTTCGCTTTGCTGCGCCGTTACTGGTGGTAGTCCGTAAACCGCGGCCCATAGCCCCCCGCCCACCCAAACTTGATGAAATTATGAAGAACACCGCCGGTAAACCTAATCTGACATCAGTCTTCAACAATGCGGCTCAGGTATGGAACCACACATTCTACTGGCAGAGCATCCGACCTGGAACCGGCAAAAAAATGCCTGATTTAATAAAGTCAATGATCGACAGTTCATTTGGCAGTTATGATGCGTTCAGGAAAGCATTCGCCGAGGCTGCTACGACTCAGTTTGGAAGTGGATGGGCCTGGCTTGTAAAGGACGGCAAGGCCCTGAAAATAATCAAAACAGGTAACGCAGAAAACCCATTGTCCCAAGGACTTGTTCCACTGCTAACCATCGATGTCTGGGAACATGCCTACTATCTGGATTACCAGAATAAACGGGGAGAATACGTAAACACATTGATCGATAAGATGCTTAACTGGGACTTCGCACTGAAGAATCTTTCATCAAAACCGGCTTCAGTACAGGATAAATAGCAGCGCAGTACGATTGCTGATTTGGACCGCGCTTTTGACATATGTTATTCTGCTGCTTATAGCATTCCCTGGTAATTGGGAAGGAAGCTTTTCACGACTCGTTACTGCTATAAGAGAAATACTATAGAGCCGGTTTGACCTGTCTTCTACTTTATCATTGTGCTGTGGAACAGCGTGTAAACCAGTTGAATCGTCCGCTGTCAACATGTATCTTGCTTTCAGTCCGATTGTGGTTTGCGTGCACACGACAAAAGAGAGGGGAAAACTATGACTCGAACAAATATGGCGCTGGCCTGCCTTGCCGTTATGATGTGTATTTGTATGCTTCGGGCCGCTCCCGGGGCAAATGACGCGCTGCCCGACGTGATGATTTCCTCAAAAGACAACTACTGGCAGCCGGGAACGGCCACCACGGCGGCAAACGGCACCGCCGACATAGTGGTTGACGAGAACAGCAAAGCCCAGGCATGGGAGGGATTCGGCGGAACGTTCAATGAGATGGGGTGGGACGCACTCTCGGCGGTTAGCTCCGAAATACCCAGGGCCATGAAACTATTGTTCGATGAAAACGAAGGCGCGAATTTCGTATACGGCCGCGTTCCGCTCGGGGCCAGCGACTATGCCATGAGCTGGTACACGCTCGCTGAAACCGCGAACGATTATTCGATGACGAATTTTTCCATAGCCCGCGACCGGGAGAAACTGATCCCTTACATCAAAGCCGCGCTCGCGGTAAAACCGGATATCCATTTGTGGGCCAGCCCGTGGGTGTGTCCCGGTTGGATGAAAAGCGGTCAGAATTTCAAGGACGACCCCAACACGCTTTCCGCATATGCGCTCTATTTCGCACGTTTCATCGAAGAGTATAAAAAAGAGGATCTGGTCATAGAGGCGGTGCATCACCAGAACGAGCCCGGCTACGCGCAGGTCAAATGGACCAACGCGCTGTTCGTGAAATTCCTGCGCGATTACCTGGGGCCGAAGTTCGCCGAGCGGAATATTACCGCCGAGATCTGGTGCGGCACCATGTCGCATCCCATGGACAGCACGATTGCGATCGACTGCATGAACGACGCGAACGCCATGAAGTATATCAAAGGATTCGGCCTGCAGTGGAACCTGGAATCCGTGGTTCCCACCCTGTCGAAAAAAGGCCGGGTCTGGCAGACCGAGCACCGGTGCGGCAACTATAATTTTACCGCCAAATACTGGGACCAGGCCCGGTACAACTCGAACAAACCTCAGAACGACCATCTGTACGGTGAGGAGAGCTGGCAGCTTATCCGCGACTGGGTTGCAGCCGGGGTGAATTCGTATTGCGCCTGGAACATGGTGCTCGATTCACAGGGCAAAAGCCTGGGAAACTGGCCGCAGAACGCGCTTCTGGTGGTCAATCGCTCGACCCGGGAGCTCGTCATCACGCCGGCGTACTGGGTGTTCCGTCATTTTTCACAGTATATCGACTCCGGCGCCACGCGGCTCAACACTTCGGGAAGCATCGATGCGCTTGCGTTTTTGAATCCGGACGGCGACATCATCACCCAGGTTTACAACAAAAACGATGCTGGCAAAAAGATGACTGTGCAGGTGTCGGGCTCATACTATCAATTCGACATACCGGCCCATGCATGGGCGACCTTGCGAACCCGTACCGTAGTCGCGACAAAAGACCTTAACGCCACCCGGCAATCAGGTGCCGCAAACGGATTCCGGGCAGTCCGGGAGGGCAAAGGCATACGTATAGTGCCTCCTGCTCACCACAGCGGCGGAATCATCGAAATCATCGGAATCAACGGCAGGGTACTGGAGCGGTTTTCGCTGCCTCACGGCAGCCGCGACGCAGGGTATCTTGTGCATCCCTCCTCTGCCGGCATGCTGGTAGTGCGGATGATCAATGGTAACGATGTCTCCGTGGCGCGGATCGTACCTGCGCCATAAGACCACCTCTACGACATCGGCACTGTAACGTAAAGGATGTTCTCAGTCGGCCATATCGGTATTCATTGTGCTGCAACCGCAGCACTTCCCCTGATCCTTTCGCCGGGCGGGTATATCGCAACGCCCAAAGAGTCAATCAGTGGTGCAATGCCGGTTTCGATAGACCGATAGAGTGCTTCAAATGTGGCTTCATTAAGGATATCCCGCTTGTAGCGCCAAATCCCGCGTTTCGTGGTTGTTGTCAGTAGACACCTGACCACCACCACGAAGCACTGAATTGATATTTTAAACGCGGCATCACTCGTTTGAGTCATGGCTTATATCTCTTGCTACCACTATCAGTTATACTCAAATTGGTGGGAAGAAGAAAACGCACCGATGATCAGTCAGCCAAAAGAATACGCTCCAGTTCCAACGGTTCGATATATTCTGTTCCGCGAAATGCGCGCATATTGCCGCCTGATATCTCGTCGATCAGAGCGATGTGACGATCTTCGCCGACGCGTCCGAATTCAAATTTGATGTCGTAGAGATCCAGGCCCTTCTTCAGAAGCTCGGCCTTGACGATCACACCGATCTTGCGTGTCAGATTCGCCAATACTTCGTACTCCTCGCGGCTCATGATCCCGAGCATCTCAAGACACTCATCAGTAATCAGAGGATCGTTTCTGTCGTCATCTTTAAGCGTGACTTCGACATATGCGTTCAATGCGTCGCCTTTGTTACAATACTTTCCGTATCTTTTGTAGAAACTCCCGACCGCGCGATAGCGGAGGATAACCTCTACGCCCTTGCCGAATACCTCGGCCGGCTTGACGGTCATCTCGGCTTTCTCGATGTCCGCATCGATGAAATGCGTCGGGATCCCAGCCGCATTGATTTTCTTGTAGAAATAGGAGGTAAGGCGAAGTCCGGCCCTGCCCGCTCCTTCGATGGACAATCCGACCGTGTTGGCCCCCGGGTCGAACACTCCGTCAGTCCCGGTCACGTCATCCTTGAACTTCAACTTGTAGGTACCGTCACCCATATCGTAAACATCCTTGGTTTTTCCTTTGTATAGAATCTTCATATATGCGCCTCCGTATCGTTGATATATTATTCTGAAAGGTCATTGCCCGGCGACCACAGTTCGCTTGTCGTTAGGCATTCCCAATAATCCGGCCACTTATTCGCTTATAAAATAATTTGTGTACATGGCAATTATCGGAATGCTTTCAACACCAATTTCAGAAAAGTTTGGCGAAGCTCCCGGATCCGTTCGTCACATTCCTCTTCTCCTGAACAGGGGGACTGTCCCGAAAGGCCCGGCACATTACCGCTCAGAAGCATCATCTTCCCCAGAAGAAAGTACGCTTCGTTCGAAAACCCGAATACAGTCCTCCGAGGATGGATGCCGTTTTGATTTGTGGGAAAGTACATTCACCCCCGGCCATAAGCCGGATCTTTAATTTGAAACCCATAGGTGGAGCACGTTATATTACGCATGAGACCGAACGCATCTTTTTACAAAAACAACTCTATCAGGCCGCACGATGAAACCTGACATCCCACCGATTCCCCGGCCGTACGTACCAGTCGCACGCTGGACTCCCCCGCATCTCCACGTCATCCTTCTGTTTTTCCTCTGTCTGTTCACCCTGGCCACGGCAGCCCAAGCGCGCAGCGCCAAGCGCGGCATCTGCTACGGCTACCATGCGCCCGCCGACCTCGCCGCGATTTCGCCGGGAGTGAGCTGGTGGTATAACTGGGCCTTGACGCCGGAAAGCGGCGTCGCCGACGTCTACCAAAACTATGCCATGGAATTCGTCCCCATGGCCTGGAACGGCAGCTTCGATGCCTCGCGGCTGCGAGCCTTTCTGAAGACGCATCCCGACGTGAAATATATACTCGGGTTCAACGAGCCCAATTTTCTCGATCAGGCAAACATGCCCCCCACCGCGGCTGCCGCCGCGTGGCCGGCGCTGGAATCTATCGCCGACGAATTCGGCCTCCAGATCGTGGGACCCGCGGTCAACTTCTGTGGCAATTGCGTTGCAGAAAAAGGGGTCACCTATACCGACCCGGTCAAGTATCTCGACGACTTCTTCGCCGCCTGCCCGAAATGCCGGGTGGACTATATTGCGGTGCATAATTATATGTGTTACCAGAGCGCCCTGACATGGTACCTCGGCAACTTCTACAAATACGGGAAAAAAATCTGGCTTACGGAATTCGCGTGCTGGGACCAGCCGGCCTCGACCGTGACCCCGCAGTTCCAGATCGCCTACATGAAGGATGCCCTTACCGCGCTGGAAAACGACACGATGGTGTTCCGGTACGCATGGTTCATCGGCCGGACCAGCGCTATCGATTCCTATCCGTACCAGAGCGTCTTCGGCGCCGCTCCCGGCACGCTCACCGCCCTCGGATCGCAGTATGTCAGCCATCCCGCAGGAACGACCGTTGGACGAAAACAGGGAAAACCCGCATCGGCCGGCCTTCGCCTTTCCCGAAGCCCCATCCCCTACACTTTCACCCTCTCGGGCGCAGGATTGGAAAAGGGGCCCGCCCCTTCTATTGCAGTCGTGAATTGCGCCGGTCGTGCTGTGCCGGTCAAGATCGCTTTGAGCGACAAGCCGATGACCATGCGCCTGAGCCTTTCGGGAGCGGCCCCGGGGATGTACGTGTTGTCAGTACGGCTTCAGGGACACACTTCCACGTTCATGGCAGTGATAGATTGATCCTGACCAGGGAAAGAACCCTTACCGGTACTCCGGAAATTTCATTAACGCCAGATTGAGATTGATCCGCGCGCCGGCGAATGACGGATCGGCCGTCACCGTGAGGGTAAAATCAGAAAAAGAAAATTTTAGACATCGTATCAAAGTTAGTGGCAACACGGTTTTGT
>JAAYBJ010000165.1 GCA_012730105.1 Candidatus Hydrogenedentota bacterium | reverse complement strand
GAGACAGTTTGGTCCCTATCCTATGCGGGCGCAGGAGATTTGATGGAAGTTGTCCCTAGTACGAGAGGACCGGGATGAACGAACCTATGGTGTTCCGGTTGTCACGCCAGTGGCACCGCCGGGTAGCTATGTTCGGCCGGGATAAGAGCTGAAAGCATCTAAGCGCGAAGCCCCTCTAAAGATAAGATCTCCCTGGCTAACGCCCTCAAGAGTCCTGGAAGACTACCAGGTTGATAGGCAGGAGGTGTAAGCATGGCAACATGTTCAGCTGACCTGTACTAATCACTCGTGAGGCTTGGTCTCTTGAACTCATAAGATCAACTTTGATCTCCGCCCGTTATTTGTGGTGCGTTCTTTGTTCACCCTTGCATTCCTGTCAAAAGATTTTTTGCCGGTGGCTATAGCGGCAGGGCCCCACCCGTTCCCATCCCGAACACGGAAGTTAAGCCTGCCAGCGCCCATGGTACTGCAGGGGCAACCTTGTGGGAGAGTAGGACGTCGCCGGCATAAGTTTCAGCGGGCATCACGATGGAAACATCGTGATGCCCGCTTTTGTTTTTGCCAGGCTTGAATCGGGAGGACCATATTCTGTATCCTGATTACTGTTCTATGATACCCGATTCCAAGATATCTCATGGAGTGGGGCAGGTTTGGGCAGTCACAACGGGGAAATGTCTGCATTCATGAAAAGTATAGGATATGCCTGAAAAAGAAGCGGCCGCACGAATCAAAATCAATCAATTGCTCGAAGCGGCGGGGTGGCGCTTTTTCCCTGACGGTAACGCGCCCGCGAATATTCTTCTGGAAGCGGGTGTAACGCTGAAGCAGGCGGACCTCGAAGGCTTGGGGGATAATTTCGAGCAGGTGCACAAAGGGTTTGTTGATTTCCTGTTGCTCGACGACCGGGGGTTCCCGTTGATTGTGCTCGAGGCGAAGGCCGAAAACAAGAGCCCCTTGGTTGGCAAGGAACAGGCCCGCAAGTACGCCCGATCCCAAAACTGTCGTTTCGTCATGCTTTCCAATGGCAACCTTCATTACTTCTGGGACCTGGAACGGGGGAATCCTTATGTGATTACGGCCTTTCCGACGCCGGACTCGGTCATGGGTTGCCGGAAAACGGCGCCCGACCCGCAACGCCTGGTGTCCGAGCTGGTCGGGGACGATTACATCGTGCTTACCCAGCGTCCCAATTACACGCGGGAAGCAGGGTGGAAGAACGAGGTCGAGCGTCCCGACTATATCCGGGCCAACAAACTCCGTTTCCTGCGGCCTTACCAGCTCGCGGCCATCCACCGGCTGCAGGCCGCCGTACAAGAGGGGAATGACCGGTTCCTCTTCGAAATGGCCACCGGCACGGGCAAAACCCTGACCGCCGCCGCCGTCATCAAACTCTTTCTACGCACCGGTAACGCCCGGCGCGTGTTGTTTCTCGTGGACCGGCTGGAACTGGAGGATCAGGCCCGGAAAGCCTTTGTCGGCCTGCTCCTTGCTGATTTCCAGACCGTCGTGTATAAAGAAAACCGGGACGACTGGCGTCGGGCGGAAATCGTGGTTACCACCGTGCAGTCCCTCCTGTTCAATAACAAGTATCAGCGCCTCTTTTCGCCGACCGATTTCGACCTGGCTATCTCCGACGAGGCACACCGGTCCATCGGCGGCAATGCCCGGGCCGTGTTCGATTATTTCATCGGCTATAAACTGGGGCTTACCGCCACGCCCAAGGATTACCTGAAACGCTTCGACCGCGCGGCGCGCGCCGCCTGTGACCCGCGCGAACTGGAGCGGCGCATCCTCCTGGACACGTACCGCACCTTCGGCTGCGAAAACCGCCAGCCCACGTTCCGCTATTCCCTGCTGGACGGCGTCCGGGATACCTTTCTCGTCAATCCCACCGTGGTGGATGCCCGCACGGAAATCACCACCAACCTCTTGTCCGAGCAGGGCTTTACTGTGTCCTTTACCGATGACGAGGGCGAAGACCAGCAGGAAACCTTCCGGCGGCGGGAGTTTGAGAAGCGTTTTTTCTCGGACGCCACGAACCAGCTCTTCTGCAAGACCTTCCTGGAACACGCCCTGCGCGATCCCGTCAGCGGTGAAATCGGCAAGTCCATCGTCTTCGCCGTGAGTCAGAACCACGCCGCGAAGCTGGCCCAGATTCTGAACCAGATGGCGGACCGCATGTTTCCCGGCAAATACCAGTCCGATTTCGCGGTGCAGGTCACCTCGTCCGTGGCCGACGCGCAACAGTTCACCATCAACTTCGCCAACAACAAGCTGCTCGGAGCGGGCAATTTCATCCCGGCCTACAAGACCAGCAAGGCCCGCGTCTGTGTTACCGTCGGCATGATGACCACCGGCTACGACTGCACCGACCTCCTCAACCTCGGCCTGTTCCGTCCCATTTTCTCGCCCACCGATTTCATCCAGATTAAGGGGCGCGGCACACGCCGGCATAATTTCCTCGACGATCTCTTCGATGAAAAATTAAAGGAAACCCTCGGCCCGAAGGAAAAGACCACCTTCAAACTCTTCGACTTCTTCGCCAACTGCGAGTATTTCGAGGAGGAATACAACTACGATGAAATCCTGGAACTGCCGCGACAGCCGGGCATTCCCAAGCCGTACGGCAGAGAAGTCGTGGTGAACAGCGATGTTTATGAGCATGGCGGCGGCGATCTCCTGGCCACCATCAAAGAGGCGGCGGTCGGGCTGGAAGGCATGAAAATAGACCGCATGTTCTTCGAGGATTTCGGTAGCGTCGCGCGACAGGATGAATTTATCGCCCGGGCCGTGGAATTCGGGATGTGGGACCAGGTCATTGACTACGTGAACAAGGAACTCTTCGACAAGCCCGAACACTATTTCACCCTGGACAAGCTGCGCAGGGCCGCCGATGTGGACCGGCGCGTCTCGCTGCGGGAGATCCTGGAATACATCTTCGGGCGCATCCCCCGGTTTAAATCCAAAGACGAACTGCTCGAGGAGGAATTCGCCAAGTTCGTGGCCGACTACAAACCCGAAGAAGCCGCCGCCATTCCCGCCATCCGGAACTTCTTCAAAGCCTACATCACCCAGGATACCGTGCGGAATATCATAGACAACCGGGAATACACCGACCTCGCCACCCACCCCGCCTTCACCACAAAGGATTTCAAGGCCGTTCCTGCCAGGTACCGCGCGCTGGTGCCGGAATATGTCCGGGATTACGTGACATTGAACCAGTTTGCTTGAAGGGAATGCCCATGGACCCTAACAAAGACCCCAACCAAACAAATACACCGGAGATTGCTTCCCCAGAACCCACTCGATCCGACCGATCCGACCGATCCGTCCGATCTCCCCGATCCCCCGAATCACCCCGACACCTGCGGCCCAGCGGCGGCTACCGTAGCCTGCGCACCTTTCAGGCGGCTACCGTCATCTACGATGCCACCGTTGATTTTTGTGAACGTTTCCTGCCCAAATCGTCCCGTATGACCGAACAAATGGTGCAGTCCGCCCGCAGCGGCAGGCAGAATATTGCCGAGGGCAGCCGCGATGCCGCCACCTCCAGCCAGACCGAACTGCGCCTCGTCGGCATTGCCCGGGGCAGCCTCGACGAATTGCTCCTGGACTACGAAGATTTTCTCCGTCAGCGCGAACTGCGCGCCTGGACCAAAGACGACCCCGAGTCCCTGGCGGTCCGCAACATCGGCCGAAACCGCGGTAAGGCTTCAGCCGATCGGACCGATCCGACCGATCCGTCCGATCCCACCGATCCCGTCGCCCATGCCGCCCTCTATGCCCGGTGGCTCAAGTCTCCCGACCCGGCGGTCGTGGCTAACGCCCTGATTTGCCTGATTCACCAGACCAACTACCTGCTGGACCGGCAGATTGAAGCCTTGGAAAAGCAATTTGTTCAGGGCGGCGGTTATAGCGAACAACTCGCCGCGAAGCGCATTGCAGAGCGCAGTCGCCAGTCGGGGCGTCCCGCGGCGCCGGTATGCCCCCTGTGTGGCAAACCCATGGCACTGCGCACCGCGAAAAAAGGACGCAACGCCGGGTCCCAGTTCTGGGGCTGCTCCGGCTACCCCGACTGCAAAGCCACCCGTAACCTCGATGACCCGGATCCGACCGATCCGTCCGATCCGTCGGATCAACCCAAAGGTTCCCCTTCATGCTAGACACCGACACCAAACGCCGCATTGACACCGCCCGGGACATTCTCGTGGGCAAGGTGCCCGACCCGAAATCCCAGGTGGAGCAGATCACCATCGCCCTCATCTACAAGTTCATGGATGACATGGACGCCGAGAGTGAGGAACTGGGCGGAAAACGCAAGTTCTTCGCGGGCCCCTTCAAAAAATATGGCTGGGCGCAGCTGATGCGCTCCGGCCTGGGCGGCCACGAGGCCCTCGAACGGTACAGCGAGGCCATCACGCGCATGCCGGAAAACCCCGGCATCCCGCCGCTCTTTCGCGACATCTTCAAGAATGCCTACCTGCCCTACCGCGACCCGGAAACACTGCGCGCTTTCCTTAAGATTATTGATGAGTTTAATTACGACCATTCCGAGCGGCTCGGCGACGCCTTTGAGTATCTCCTGTCCGTGCTGGGTTCCCAGGGCGACGCCGGGCAGTTCCGCACGCCCCGCCACATCATTGATTTCATGGTCGAGATCACCGCCCCACAAAAGCATGAAACCATCCTCGACCCCGCCTGCGGCACCGCCGGGTTCCTGATTTCCGCCTACAAGCATATTCTCCGCAATAACGTTCCCCGTGCTCGCGGTGATCGGTCGGATCGGTCCCATCGGTCGGATCCGTCCGATCCTCTTACCCCCGACGAAAAAGCCGCGCTCGCCCAAAACCTCACGGGCTACGACATCTCCCCCGATATGGTGCGCCTGTCGCTGGTGAACCTGTACCTCCACGGCTTCACCGACCCCCATATCCACGAATACGACACCCTCACCAGCCAGGACCGGTGGAACGAATACGCCGACGTTATCCTCGCCAATCCGCCCTTCATGTCGCCCAAAGGCGGCATCCGCCCCCACAATAGGTTTTCCGTCCAGTCCAAGCGCAGCGAAGTCCTTTTTGTGGATTATATGGCGGAACACCTCACACCCGACGGACGCGCCGCCATCATCGTGCCCGAAGGCATCATCTTCCAGAGCCAGAACGCCTACAAGCAGCTTCGGAAACTGCTCGTCGAAGAATACCTCATCGCCGTCGTGTCCCTGCCCGCCGGCGTGTTCCAGCCCTACTCCGGCGTCAAAACCTCCATTCTCGTCCTCGACAAAAAACGCGCCCGGAGATGTCGCGCCGTCGCCTTCTTCAAAATCGAGAACGACGGCTTCGGCCTCGGCGCGCAACGACGTCCCATTGACAAAAACGATCTGCCTGCCGCGGTCGCGGCAATTACGAAGTACAAAGAACGCATTACGAATGGGGAAGACCTGCTCGCCCCTGCGCCGTCCCCCGGCGCCACCCCCGCCGCCAAATCCACCTTACCCAACACCACCGCTCGGTCTAATCCGTCTGATCGCTCTGATTGGTCCGATCCATCCGATCCGTCCGACCCCGCAGCCACGCCCGTAGACTACCTGATCGTGCCCAAAGAAAAGATCGCCGCAAACGGCGACTACAACCTCAGCGGCGAACGGTACAGGGAGAACGATGCTCGCGCATCTCATTATCCAATTGTTACTCTCGGTGAAGTCTGTGAACTTATTGGTGGCGGCACACCATCGAAGCAAAATAATTCTTACTGGCAAAACGGTTCTATAAAATGGATTTCCTCGAAGTACATTGGTGACAGCGCACAGATTACCGGATACGAGCTTATCTCGAAGAAGGCTGTCGAAGAATCTTCGACTAAAATGGCACCCAAGAACTCAACCATCATTATTACTCGCGTCTCGGTGGGAAAATTTGCCTTTGCCGATGATGACTATGCAATAAATCAAGACCTCACGGCTATTGTTTCCAAAGATACAACAAGCCTTGCACCAGAATTCATACGGGTCATTGCGTTTCACATTGCCTCAGTCGTTGAACAGAATGCTGAGGGGATAGGTGTCCGTGGAGTTACACGAAAATTTTTATCAGAACTCCAAATCCCCCTTCCCCCCATATCGGTGCAGCAGGAGATTGTGGCGGAGATCGAGGGCTACCAGAACGTCATCAACGGTGCCCGCGCCGTCCTCGACAACTACCGCCCCCACATCCCCATCCACCCCGACTGGCCAATGGTGGAATTGGGGGAGGTATTCGAGACGAAATCGGGAACTACTCCTTCTCGCAACAATGATGCTTACTTCGTTGACGGTACAATCCCTTGGGTAAAAACCCTAGACCTTTCAGATGGCTCAATAACCCGAACGCAAGAGGCGATCACTCCGCTAGCATTGGATAAAACGCATTTGAGTATTCTTCCTGTCGGAACAGTCCTCATAGCTATGTACGGCGGGTTTAACCAAATAGGCCGCACAGGAGTTCTCGAAATAGAGGCAACACACAACCAAGCAATGACGGCGCTACTTCCATCACAGAAAGTTAACCCATATTTTCTTAACTTCGTTTTAACGTCTTCGAAAGAGTATTGGAAGACCGTAGCAAACAGCACCCGTAAAGACCCAAACATAACCAAAAGCGACATTTTAAGATTTAAGTTCCCCCTTCCACCTATCGCCACGCAGCAGGCCATTGTCGCGGAGATAGAAGCGGAGCAGGCGCTGGTGCATGCGAATCGGGAACTGATTGAAAGGATGGAGCGGAAGATACAGGCGACGCTCGGTCGCGTGTGGGGGGAGGATTAATCAAGAATTACGAATTCCGAATTGAAGGGTTTCGTAATCGTGCTTCATAATCGCGTGTCGTAATCGTACTCCGTAATCGTACTCCGTAATCGTGCTTCCTAATCGTCTTTCATAATTGTACTTTACGTTCTCGATTACGATTACGAGCACGAGTTACGGGCACGAATACGATGGTGCGCTGGGTTTGCGACAACGCCATGGTAGAATTCAACAAATAACTGTAACATCAGAAATAGACACGGAAGAATGGAAGAGACGCGCGCACAGGATTTCCACAAGTAATGAAAGCTCACGCCACCCCACTATTTCATTCCTTCTTCGGACCCAAGAGTGCCGGATTGCCGTTCCGAGGTGAAACTATGGGACGTCCACCTGTATACTCTTCGAAGGGTGGCTAAGGAGTAAGGACATGCCGAATGATAGCGCGCCTCGGGCATTGATAACGGGCATCACCGGACAGGATGGTTCGTACCTGGCGGAACTGCTGCTGGAAAAAGGATACGAGGTTTACGGGGTGGTGCGCCGGTCCAGCACCGAAACCTTTGAGCGTATCAGCCCGATCAAGGACCGGGTCACCCTGCTGCAGGCCGACCTGACGGACCAGGTCAGCATGGTAGACGTGATCAGCCAGGTGCGCCCAAAAGAGGTGTACAATCTTGCGGCCCAGTCCTTCGTGCCCACCTCGTGGTGCCAGCCCATCCTAACCGGCGACGTGACGGCGCTGGGCGTGACCCGGGTGCTGGAAGCCATACGGGTTGTGGACAAGTCCATCCGCTTCTACCAGGCCTCATCCAGCGAGATGTTTGGCAAGGTTCAGGAAACGCCGCAACGGGAAAGCACGCCCTTTTACCCGCGCAGCCCTTATGGCGTGGCCAAGGTGTACGGCCACTGGATCACGGTGAACTACCGGGAGAGCTACGATATCTTTGCCGTGTCGGGCATTCTGTTCAATCATGAATCACCGAGACGCGGCTTGGAATTCGTCACGCGCAAGGTCACCGACGGGGCCGCGCGCATCAAGATGGGCCTGTTAAAAGAACTGGCGCTGGGCAACCTGGACGCACAGCGCGACTGGGGCTATGCGCGCGATTATGTCCGGGCCATGTGGCTTATGTTGCAGCAGGACGCGCCTGACGACTACGTGATCTCCAGCGGTGAAACCCACACGGTGCGCGATATGTGCGACATCGCCTTTTCCCATTTAGGCCTGGATTACCGCGATTTCGTTAAATCCGACCCGCGCTTCTATCGTCCCGCCGAGGTACATGTGCTGCTGGGCGACAGCGCCAAGGCGCGCACGAAACTGGGCTGGGCGCCTGAAGTGGACTTTCCCGGACTCATCCGCATGATGGTGGACGCGGATATGAAACGGGTTCAGGCCGGTATCACCAATACCAAGGTGTTCGTCTGATGCGCGGGGGCAAGGCCTTGGTTACGGGATCCGAAGGATTCGTGGGCCGACACTTGTGCGAACATCTGGCGGCGTCCGGATTCGACGTGCTGGGGTGCGACCTGACAGTCCCGACGGGAGCGTCATACCGCCACGCTTGTGACCTGACAGACGCCAATGCCGTCAAGGGACTCCTGGACTGGGCGGGCCGGTGCGATTATGTATTTCACCTGGCGGCAGCGGCCTCCGTGGCCTCGGGGCTGCACGCTCCCGGACGCTTTATGCGGGTTAACGTCGAAGGAACGGTAACTCTTTGCGAGTCTCTGCGGGCCGCCATGCCGGACGCCCGCCTGATATTCATCTCTAGTTCCGAGGTCTACGGCATACCCGTCTATCTGCCCGTGGACGAAAAGCATCCCGTAAACCCGGCAAACCCGTATGCCATTTCAAAACTTGCCGGAGAATACTGCTGCCATTATATGCGCGCCGCCCATGGCCTGCACACGGTGGTGCTGCGGCCCTTCAACCATTCCGGCGCCGGGCAGCGGGACGAATTCGTCCTGTCCGCCTTTGCCCGGCAAATCGTGGAAATCGAAAAGGGCCTTCGGGCGCCCGTCCTGGAGGTGGGCAACCTGTCCGCGAAGCGCGATTTTACCCATGTGCAAGACATGGTCCGCGCCTACCGTTTGGCCACGCAGCTCGACAGCGAAGAGGATGCTTTCAACCTTTGTTCCGGCGCTTCCATTGCCATCGGCGACGCCTTGGAACAGTTGCGTTCCCTCGCTTCCGCCGCTTTTTCCGTGAAACCCGACCCGCGCCGATGCCGTTCCCTGGACGTGCCCGAGATATGCGGATCGGCGGAAAAATTCCATGGACTCACGGGGTGGCGGCCCGAGATTCCCTTCCGCCGCATCCTGGAAGATCTTCTGGAATACTGGAGAGGCGCCCTGAAATAACGAGTGGCAGACGCTTTCTTTCGTTCACGCCATCATCGCCGTTTGGCGCTAACATCCGTTATCCTAAAAACGGCTGTTAACGCAGGGAAAACCTCTTAAAAGAAAGGACCGAAAGGACGTAAAGGACGTAAAGGACGCACCAACCGGGAGAACGTTTTACCGTCCTTTTGGTCGTTTATGTCCTTTAAGTCCTTTGGTTTGGAAACCGTTTCAGAATTCAACCGCCGTTTTTGGGGTTATCCCTTGACTTCCCGGACAAGAAACTCCCGCAGATACGCGGCGTAGGCGCTGTCGCCCATGCGACGGCACGCCTCCTCAATCGCTTCGGCACGTATCCACCCGTTGCGCCAGGCGATTTCCTCCAGGCAGGCAATTTTCAGGCTTTGCCGTTCCTCAATGGCCTGCACGAACTGGCCTGCCTCAATCAGTCCGCGGTTCGTACCCGTGTCCAGCCAGGCCAGGCCCCGGCTCAGCACGCTCACCTTCAGCCGCCCTTCCGCCAGGTACTCCCGGTTCAGGTCGGTTATTTCCAGTTCACCCCGCGACCCGGCCCGGAGCTTTCCGGCCTTCTCCACCACGTCCGGCCCGTAGAAATACAATCCGGGAACGGCGTAGTTGCTGCGCGGCGTGTCAGGCTTTTCTTCCAGGCTGACGGCCCTTTCTCCATCGTCGAATTCCACAACGCCATAGCGTTCGGGATTACGGACATAATAGGCGAATATCAGGGCGCCATCCGTTATCCGCGAACCCTCCCGGAGTTTATCCACCAGGCCACGCCCATAAAATATGTTGTCTCCGAGAATCAGGCTCACGGGATCCCCGCCAATGAATTCAGTCCCGATGAGAAAAGCCTGGGCAATGCCTTCAGGCGCGGCCTGTTCCGCATAGGACAGGGAAAGCCCGATTTGTCCGCCGTCGCCGAGCAGGCGCTTGAACTGCGGGAGGTCCTGGGGTGTGGAAATGACCAGGATATCCCGGATGCCCGCAAGCATCAGCACGCTCAGGGGATAATAGACCATGGGCTTGTCATAAATGGGAACCAGCTGTTTGCTGATTGCCAGGGTAATGGGGTGCAGCCTGGTGCCGGCGCCGCCGGCAAGGAGTATGCCCTTCATCGTTGTTGCCTTTCTATAGTTCATTATGCGCCGCCCATCCGCTCAGGCATCCATCGGCCCCTCATCTTGTGTCCACATGGTCAGGTTGCGCAGCCCGTCTTCCCGTCTCGGGAAAACCCGGGCGAGGGCGTATCCCAGCGCAAACATGACCACATTGCCGATGAGGCCTGTATAATAGGTCTCAAAGCGACCCTTTATGAACAAAGACATGGCATCGGGCAGCCACCCGAGTCCGGCGATGGAAACAAGGGCCGAAAATACTACCGCGAAAAGGATCCCTGCGCCTACGGCGCGTCCGTCTCCGCGAATGGTAAAAATACCCAGCATAAACAAACCCAGCAGGCCTCCTGCCACAATGGACTGGAATTCCGCCCACAAATCCTGAAGGGTCAGCGTGTCCGCCTTGAAGAGCAGGTACGCGCCGCCGATCATGATGCACGATGCGGCGAAGGTGACGATTCGGGCCGCTCGCATATAGTGTTGGTCATCGCCGTCGTTCTTGATGTGCCGTTTATAGATGTCGGTCACGGCGACCGCTGAAATGCTGTTCAGGGCGGCGCCCAGGCTCGATGTGGCCGCGCCAAGCACGCCCGCCACGACCAGGCCGATGGCGCCACGCGGCAGCTGGGTGGTCACGAAATAAGGCAGCACCTCCTCGGCTTTTCGCACCCCGGTGAGCATGTCCGTAGTCGTCTGTTCCGGAAACACCTTGTAAAAAGCATAGAAGGCCGTGCCGAGGAACATAAAATATCCCCAGGTCGGCACGCAAAACAGGCAGTTCAGCCACATGGCGCGCCGAGCCTCGCGCGTACTTTTCGCCGAGCAATATTTTTGAACATTTTCCTGGTTGGCGCAATATTCATGCAGCCATTGAAACAAACCAACCAGGAGCAACATGATCACCGTCTTATGACTTAAAGAAAAGCCCCAGGGAATGGGAACCAGTTCGCCGTCCACCATTTCGTTAAACAAGAATTTCCCGTCCGCAATGCCAATGGCAATGATTTGTCCCACTCCTCCGGGCATCTTCCAGACAACCACAAAGAGGACGAGCAGCGCGCCGCCGACCAGCACAATGGCTTCGAAGAGATCCGTCCAGATAACGGCACGAATACCGCCTGCGATGGTATAGTAGGCGGTAAACACGCCGCCCAGCAGAATGCACACCACAACGTCCCAGCCGGTGATCTTGTGGAGTAGCAGGGCGACCAGAAACTGTACCAGGCTGACCCGGAAACACTGGGAAAGAATGAATACGCAAGCGCCATAGGCGCGGGTACGCGGACCGAAACGGTATTCGAGGTATTCAAAGACTGTCACGGTGCGACGACGCCGGAAAAGGGGCACAAAGAAACGGGTGGCAATCAGAATCGCTACGGGCAAGGTAATGCAAATAATATACCTTAGATAACCGGTGCGAAAGGCGTCGGCCGGATAGGCCACAAAGGAAATGGAACTGATCGTGGCGCCGAACAGGGATATGCCCAGCAGCCAGCCCGGATAGGAGCGGCCGGCGACAAAGTATTGTTCCGTGCTCTGAGATCGCCTCGTGGCGAACCAGGAACCAATGCCGGTGATCACGGCAAAATAGAGTATGATGACGGTAACATCCACCGCATTGAAATTTTCCATGGAATCATCCTGTCGCGTTATAAAAACACACGTGCCGGACGCCCTGTTTTATCCCGGATTCACGCCTAGTATATAGTATACTACTTGAATTAAATACGGTTTGTAAACGAACAAGGAGAATCTAGTTTATGCACGATGTCAAAGTCGTCGGCATCATACCGGCCCGATACGCCTCCAGCCGGCGCCCCGGCAAGCCTCTGGCGCAGATTGCCGGCAAATCCATGATTCAGCGGGTTTACGAACAATGTAGCGCCTCCACGCTGCTTCAGTCCGTGTGCGTGGCAACAGATGATCGCCGTATCGAGGATGCGGTCGCGGCCTTTGGCGGACACGCCGTCATGACCCGGGCCGACCATCCCAGTGGAACGGACCGGGTCGCCGAGGCCGCGGAACAGCTGGGCGCGGATATTGTCGTCAATATCCAGGGCGATCAGCCGTTTATCGATCCATCCATGATAGACGAAGCTGTTGCTCCCTTGTTGCGGGAAGGCGCGGCGGATGTCTCCACCCTCATGTTTCCCCTCACCCATGAAGAGGATTTGCGCAATCCCAGCGTGGTCAAGGTGGTTGTCACCCTGGCGGGGAACGCCCTCTATTTCTCCCGGTCCCTGATTCCCTATCCCCGCGAGGCCGTTCCGCATACGGTTTACGAGCATGTGGGCCTTTACGTATACCGCAAGGATACCCTGATGCGGCTTACCCGGTTGCCCTCGACCACGCTGGAAAAGGTCGAATCCCTCGAACAGTTGCGCTGGCTGGAACACGGCCTGCGCATTCAGGTTACGGAATCCGCGGTTCCGGACAAGGCCTTTCACGGCTTCAGCATAGACACACAGGAAGACTTTGAACGGGCGGAACAAATGCTGCGCGAACGTGCGGGATGAAGGGAGGTACGCCATGCCCTTAAAACCTGAATTAATGACGGAGATCGAACAACGGCTGGATGAGACGGCTCTGGACCGCGTGGAAGAGGCCGTGGAACACATTGTGGCCGCCAAGGAACGGGGCGGCAAGGTGGCGGTGGTCACAGGCAGTGGCCCGAATGTTCATGAAGGCGTCACGACACTTATCGCCGAGATGATGCGGGTGGGCCTGGTGGATGCCGTTTCCACCAGTTCGGCCGTGGTGGCCCACGAAATGGGCGGCACCCTGGACGAAGTCAAACGTTGTCCCGGTAAACCGCTTGGGATACCGCCCGAAATACTGCCCCGTGGTGGTGAATTTGAACTTTCCCTTGTCGATGACGACACGCTGGATGCCATCGAACGGTATATGCCCCTTGACCGGGATCTGATTGACCGACTGCGCGCCGCCGAAGGCAAAACGATCATCAAGGCGGCAGGAAACCTGGGTTATCCCATGGGTCTATACCTGGAATGGCTTTCAAATGAAATTTCCGTCCTGGCGAAATCCAGGGGACTTTCCTTCGAGGAAACCGCCGGGCTGGGCGCGGACCCGCGCACCATGATCGGTGTGGGCGCGCGGAAAGGACTGCCCGTACTCGTGACCATTCCGCAACTGGTTGGCGGCGGCGCGGTCGGCCTGTGTATCGGGGACACTATCAGCCTGCATGAACGGGCATCGCGCCTGGCACATATGCTTGACGACGCGGACGTCATTATAGAGTCTGCCGTGGCGCTCACCCAGGAGGTCCATGACGGCCCCTTTGAGCGCTATACGGGCCATGGCATGTGGTCCGCCTGGACGGGACACTACTCCTATTCCCTGGAAGGAAAAACCCTGATACGCATCGACCTCGACCCCGCGCTGAACACGGTATGGGAAGCGGAGCGGGGCGGCGGTGCGGTTCAACAGGCTATTGCCGAAGGTCTACCCAAGACAAAACTATTCAAGGTGCCGTTTCGCATGGAAATGTCCGGATTCGCCCGGCATGAAGGCAGCATTCCTATCGTGGGCGATATCGGCGCCGTCTGGCCCTTAATTGCCTATCATGCGGCCAAACGCCTGGGGATCGCCCTTGGGTTTATTTCAGCGCCTCAGGATACGGAAGCGGGCAAGGAAATGCGACGCCAAATTGTCAAGGAGGTGCAACCCCTGGACCGGGAACAAATGCTCAAAAGTCTTTAGTTCAGGCATGACCTTTCCGCCCACAGAAAGATTCATGCCTCTGTATTGATTAACGGGACTATTCGGTAAAATGGTAAGGAATCATTCAAAAAAGGGAGGATCCAGACATGTTACCCTGCCGTGAATGTCAGCATCCGGTTTCCGAGAATGCTGCCGCCTGTCCTCAATGCGGCGCGCCACGGCCCGCAAAGGCCAGTTGGAACGGTTATGGTTTTGAATACAAATCAAAAGCAAGTATCGGCTCCCTGCCGCTGCTGCATATCTCCTTCAAGTACCGGCCCAATATGCTGCCTGTGCCCGCGCGGGGCGTTATTGCCATTGGTCAGTTTGCGGTCGGCATTATCACCATAGCCCAGTTTGGAATCGGCGCCGCCTGTTTAAGCCAGTTCGCCGCGGGCATCTGGGCGGTGGGCCAGTTTTGTCTTGCCTGGTCATTCGTCGGCCAGTTGGGCCTGTACCTGCACAAAGGCGTGGGCATGCTCGCCGTCAGCCTACCGGAATTGCTGGAAAAACTGTTGACATAAGTGGTAGGATTTAACGGGTAATGATTTGTAACGAAATCGTCCGGAACGGATTCGGCGCATAAACACGTCGCAGGCGGCTGTCTTGTGACGTAACGACATGGCATCCTCCGCGTTGCGGGGCGCCTTTGTTCAGGCTGGATCACAGTTAGCGTAAAATTATTAGAATACATTCAGATACCCGTAAGGTTGTAAAGACGTTGGCCGTAAAATTAGATGGCATGGACATAATCGCGGAGATTATTCGCGAGCATTATGATCTGGGCGAGATACAGATGCCGTACCAGCTGGAAACGACCCATCAGCGGCGGCATCGCAAGATGGTGGTGGAAACAGAGACGGGTAAATATCTTGCCAAGACCTATAAGAATGACCCCGTCACGCTTGACGCGCTTTATTTTCAGCACAACCTTTCCGGCCACCTGGTCAACAGCAACCTGCCCGTGGCAAACATCAAAAAAACCAAAGACGGACACACCTTTGTCTGCCTCGACACCTGGGCCATGGAACTGCAGGAATTCATTGAAGGCGGCGTGATGCCCATCACGGAAAACACGCTGGAAACGTCCGGGCTTGCTCTCGGTCGTTTTCACCAGGTGTGCCAGGGATTGCCCGCCCCGCCGCGTGACGCCCGGAAATGGCGTTTCAGCGAAGTGCCGCGCCATACCTTTCAGACGTTTTATGAGCATGCCGTCAAAGAAAAGAATGAACCGCGCATCCATGCCCACTGTAACAATATTGTCAAATTTCTGAACGACGCCAAGGAAATACTGGACATCGACAAGCGCTATGCTTTTGAAACGGGCATTATTCACGGGGACTGGCACAGCGGCAACCTGCTGTTTATCGGCGAAGAACTGAATGGCATTATCGATATGGAGTTTGCCGGCGACGGTTGTTACCTGGAAGACATCTCCTACGCCGTTTCCAATCTGTGCATTCGTACCACGGTAAACGGGGAAAAATTGGAATACCGGACCAATCTCATGCTTAACGCCTATGAGAAGCATCGAACCCTGTCTTACGCGGAACGGGTGGCCCTTTACTATGCCGTGGGCGTGAAGCATATTACGACCGTCTCGTATCAGATTCCCCAGCAGGGCGGCCGCGTGGCCGGGTATTCGCCGCGCCATTGGATGACTATTCTGGATTACCAGACGCGCTGGCTGGCGGAGCAATCCCATAAGGCCCGCTGGGGGGAATAAGGATAAGCAAACCGCATGTTCAAACAGGGTATGACGCTTCTTTCGTCCCGCCAAGGCGCCATGCGGAAATCCAAGGAGAATTAACGATGAAAAAAAATACCGTTGACCACGTTTCGCGCCGCTCATTCCTGACCACCTGCAGCGGCTTGGCCGCCGCGGCTTCCCTGGGCGCCCTGCCCGCCCGGGCTCAACAAGGCGGTCCCGGTTTCCGCGCGGGAATCGCCTGTGTGGATATCACACCGGCGCTTCCGGTATCCATGGTGGGCGGCTTCCAGGATCGCACCGCCACGGGCGTGCATGACCCGCTGCACGCACGCTGCCTTGTGCTGGACGACGGCGCCGCCAAACTGGCCTTTGTTATGGTCGACAATTGCCTGATACAACGCCCGGTCTTTGACAACGCGAAAAAACTGATTCAGGAACGGACCGGCCTCGCGCCGGACCATGTCCTGGCCGCGGCAACCCACACCCACACCGGCGCGACGGTCACGGCCGTCTTTCAGAGCGAGCCGGCGCCCGGCTATGCCGAGTTTCTGGCGGAACGGATTGCGGATGCCGTGGACACGGCGCTAAAGGCCCTGGAACCGGCGCAAATCGCCTGGGGCGCCGGCGCGGTGCCGGACGAAGTTTTCAACCGACGCTGGTTCATGAAACCCGGCACCATTCCGCCCAATCCTTTCGGGGGGACTACGGACCAGGTGCAAATGAACCCGCCCCGCGCCAGCGAAAACCTGGTGGAGCCTTCCGGACCGATAGACCCCGCGGTATCTTTTATCGCGGTGCGCCGTCCAGATAAGACGCCCCTGGCGGTGCTGGCGAACTACTCGCTTCATTACGTGGGCGATACGGAAGCGGCGGTCCTGTGCGCTGATTATTTCGG
>JAAYBJ010000164.1 GCA_012730105.1 Candidatus Hydrogenedentota bacterium | reverse complement strand
GTTTATAATGAAACGAAAAATACGTTGATACGGGTGTGTTTCATGTGTTTCTTTCTGACTGAGATACTGCGTTTTGGTTGCGCCGAAAGCGCCACTTCTTCCGGGCGAAGTCCCGGACGAAGCGTAGTACCTTATCGGATCGTAGCCGCTATAAAAACGAGAAGTTGAATACGTGCGCCGGAGGCAGTCCCTTTTTTTGCTCAACTGTTTTTGTTGGGTTGTGGACATGACCTGCGTTAGAGCCTTGTGAAACGGTCACTTGTGCTGCGGCCTGTAACCCTATAGCGGGTTACAGTGATTCAGGGAAGACTGTGATTAAACGGTGATCAAAACGAAACCCATTTTTGCTACAATACTGGATGATAAATGACAAACTATAATCCATCTTGTTGATATTTAACAAGTAAAGATTATTCTCTCCGAACAGTTCGCTAATCTATGCACGTATTTTTAAACGCACCCGTAACACGGGGGTGAAAGTGCGGATTAGAAGAAGAATAATCCCGTTGCGGTGGGGCAGACCCTTCAAAAAGAGCTTGACATACACCCTGTTTTCGTGTATGATTTACACAGATGCAGTGTCGTGAAAGTTGAAGGAGTATGTGTGAGCCTTGTCTGGGGTTGGGTTTCGGCAATGCCGAATACAAGTCATGGACGTGAGGCAGGTGTTGTAAGTTTTAGTTATACGGCTTTAAGAGTCTTTACAACAGGTATTCAAGGACAACCAGGAGGACGTAACTATCATGAAGAAAACAAGTTTAGTGATCGGGCTGTTAGTTGTTGCCATGTCGGGCATGGCCTTTGCACAACATACCCCGGTGCCGGATTTGGAATCGTGCCCCCCGACGACTGATGTCTATGGAACCGCTATAGATTGGAAATTCGCCCCGTTGCCGCAGTTCAATCCTTTGACGTTGGGCAGTCCGGTGAATTTCGCTCCCATCGAGGGGCAGGTGGATTTCTGCGCCTACACGGACATCGTATTTTGCTCGCTGGTCCCGGTTGGCGGCTTGTTACCTGAAGTACTGGATTTTGCGAATCTGGTGCAATGCCTCACCATGGACATCAACGGGCCGATTGATCTGGAAGCGGAACTGCCCGTGACGCCGAACGGCATGCTGGATGCCGCCTATGAGCTGGGCATTCTGGCTGCCAAGTACAATGCCGGCGATGCCGAAGTAGTGGCGGCGTATCAGGCCAATTTTGTGGCGGTGAAAAATTTGATTGTGGATGCTCTTTACGTTGCGGAGTTGAAGGCAGACGGTGCTCTGCTCGGTCTAGTTAATAGCGCAGCCCCTTATCTGATTGGCTCTCTGAGCTCCATACTGGCCGGTTTCTGCACTTTGGATGACGTCCAGACGAACGCGGCGCTGGACCAATTGCTTCTGTTGCTGGCCGACATCGGTCTGACCCCTCCGGAAGGCGGTATTGGCGCCATTACCGAGGGTATCGCCTATCTTGGTAAGGACGGGGATGCGGACGGCAGTGGCAATTCCAACTGGGTAGAGTATAACTATTTTGTAAATGGTCTGGAATACAGTCCTGCGGAATACGTTGCTGCGGCCCTTGATCCCGAACAGGAACCGCCGGCGGTATTGGCGATCACTGCCAATCCCACGGGCAAAATCCCGCTGGGTGGCAACGTTACCATTTCCGTGGCCGTTAATCCCGGTATGGGTACGGCCGTTGCCTATCAGTGGTCAAAAGACAGTGTCATCCTTGATGACGAGACGGGTAGCGCGTTGAGCATCACCAATGCTCAGGTCGCCGACAGCGGCGTGTACTCAGTCGTGGTGGATGTGGATGCCAAAGCCGTGACGCAACACACCGCCTCCTACACGCTCGTTGTTCTTGAGTTTGTGATTCCGGTGGGCGGCGCTATCGGCTTGGTCGTGCTTGCCGGCGCTTGCGCCATGGCGGGTGTCGCCGGCCTGCGTCGCCGCAAATAACGATTATGTTCTCGTGTTAATCCTCAAGCGTGGGCGCCATGTATGTGTGGTGTCCACGCTTGCTTGTTTTCAGCGTTTGGGAGAGGGGACAATGTTCTTGGAAGGTAACGATAGCCCTTCATGGGTCCCCAAAGGCTCTCCCGTAAAGGACAAAATGTAGACGCGGCATCCTTGTCGCGTTGAAAGTGGGTGCGAAGCCGCTTTCAGCGTTCACGTTGGATATTGAGACGGCCCGGCAGCGTATGATGTAAACAGAAGTGGGCGTTGTCGGTCGAGATGCAACGGGCGACAACGGTGGAGACGGAAGTAAATGGTTGTTTTCCCCAAAAGAGGACGAAGGGGTGTTGTGTCGCTGATTGCCCTGTTCATGGGCGCTGCGTCCGGCTTGCTTTTCGGTATCGGGGGGTATACCTTCATCTATGCCAGGGGTGCCTCCTACCTGGGGAACGAGCCTGAAACCTGTGCGAATTGTCATGTGATGCAGGATCATCTGGCCGCATGGGCAAAGTCCAGCCATAAGCATGTCGCCGTCTGTAACGACTGCCATACGCCCCATAACTTTTTTGGCAAATACTATGTAAAAGCGGCCAATGGCTTTCACCATTCTCTGGCCTTTACGACCGGCCGTTTCCCCGATAATATCCGCATCCGGCCGTCCAATCATGCCGTCACCGAGGGCGCTTGTCGCTATTGTCACAGCAATATCGTTCAGGAAATTGATCGCTTTGGCCACGGCCCGCAGGCCCTGGAGTGTGTGCGGTGCCATGATACTGTGGGACATCTCAAGTAACCGTCGAGGATGAAAAGAACAATGACTTCAGAATCGAATCCTACCACGAAACCCGAGCGCCGCACCTGGCGGGCCATTATCAGCGTTATGGTGGCTGCGGGGCTCGTTGCTGCATTGGCCGCCTTTGGCGTTACCGCGTTACTGGTGAATATCTTCCAGAGGCAGCAGGAGGCGAAAAATCCCTTTATGCGGGTCGTTGAGGTTACCGATGACACCGTGGATCCCGCCGTCTGGGGCATGAATTTTCCCATGCAGTATGATCAATACAAACGTACCGTGGATATGGAACGTACGCGCTTCGGCGGTAGCGAGGCCGTACCGCATGTGGTTAACGATACAGACCCGCGCGCAGTTACCGCCCGCAGTAAAATTGAAGCGAACCCCCGGTTGAAACGCATGTGGGCCGGGTATGCTTTTGCAATTGATTACCGCGAAAAGCGTGGCCACGCGTACATGCTTGAGGATCAGACCTTTACCCAGCGCCACAAGAAACAGCAGTATGGGAATTGCATGAACTGCCACGCTTCGATGTATACCACTTACAAACAGTTGGGCGATGGGGATATTCAAGCGGGCTTTGAAAAGGTTAATGTCATGCTGTACCAGGATGCGCGGAAACTGGTGGAGCATCCCGTGTCCTGTATCGACTGCCATGATCCGGCTACCATGCAGCTGCGCATCACACGTCCCGCGTTTAAGGCCGGTATCCGCGCGGCCAAGGCCGCCGAGGGCGTCGCCGACTATGACGTGGATACCATGGCGACCCGCCAGGAAATGCGGACCTTCGTCTGCGCCCAATGTCATGTGGAATATTATTTTGCCCCGGATGAAAGCCGGCGGCTTACCTTTCCTTGGTACAAGGGCAGGCGCGGTGACGATATCATGGCTTACTATGATGAGATCGGATTTACGGACTGGGAGCAGGCCGATACCGGCGCGCCCATGCTGAAGGCGCAGCACCCGGAGTTTGAAACCTGGAGCCAGGGAACGCACGCCGCCGCGGGTGTAGCCTGCGCTGATTGTCATATGCCCTACATGCGTAAAGGGGCCCTGAAAATCAGCGATCATCATGTCCGCAGTCCCCTCCTGAACATCAACAACGCCTGTCAGGGCTGCCACCGGGCGCCTGAGGAGGAGTTGCTCGCCCGGGCGGAGCGTATCCAGGAACGGTCCGAAGAAATGCTCGACATCGCGTTGAACGGCTTGATGGACTTTATTGACGCCATCCTGGAAGCGCGCGCGACTGGTGTGGACGAAGAGCGCCTGAACGAGGCCCTCAAATGCCAGCGCGCCGCTACCTTTCTCATTGACTTTGTGGAAGCCGAAAATTCCCAGGGATTTCATGCCCCTCAGGAATCGGCCCGTATTTTCTTCAAGGCCATGGACTACCTGCGTAAAGGCAATATCGCACTGGGAAAATCGTCTGCAGTCGCGGCGGTAGCGGAACCGCAGGCGGAACCCGCGCCGGAAACCATCCCTGCTTCCCCACCGGCGGCTGTTCCCGCGACAGATCCGCCCGCAGGCGTATGAGTGGATGAAGCCAGGCTGTTTCGGAAGCATCCCGGGTGCGATTTTTTTCGCTCTGCTTTCGCTTGTTGCGGCAGGCGGCATGGTGTTGACCCGGCCTTCGTCCTGGACCTACACGATTACTTTTATTGCTTCAACGGGATTCGTGCTGACTGCGGTCGCCGGGCGGCCCTGGAAACACCGGTATGGCGGGTTGATGTTGTCGGGGCTGTGCTTGTGTGCGGCGGGAGATATCGCGGGTATTCATAATTTTAACTGGGGAGCCGTTTTTTTTCTAGCCGCCCATATTGCCTTCAGCGGTGCCTTTTATATCGAGCGGGGCGGTGGGAAACGTGTGGTGGCATCCGTCATGCTGGTGATTCTTTTTGATCTTTTCCTCGTTTCCTGGCTGTTGCCCCATGTTCCAGGCCGGGATCGGTGGCTCGTTCTGTCTTACATGACCATGCTCTCACTCATGGTCGTTCTTTCCAGCGGTGTGCGTTTGCCTGCGTGGCGGCTATTACCGGCGGCGGGAGCTGTGCTGTTTTTCATTTCGGATATTTTCGTGGCACGATGGAAATATGTCTATCCCTCCGGGGTAAACGCTTACTTTTGTTACCCCATGTATTATCTTTCCTGCGTGTGCTTTGCCTTGAGCATTTCCGCCAAGACGCGCGCTGCATCGGGGTGAAGCGCTTAATTTCAAATTACCGGATAACGTTGTCCCGTCTGGCAGTATGAATTAACCTAAAAGCGGCAGTTGACGCTGGGAAAGCCTCTTAAAAGAAAGGACCGAAAGGACTTAAAGGACGTAAAGGACGCACCAACCGGGAGAACGTTTTACTGTCCTTTTGGTCGTTTATGTCCTTTAAGTCCTTTGGTCTGAAAACCGCTTCAGAATTCAACTGCGTTTTTAGGATAATAGGACCCTGACATGCGATAACAGCACTTTCGGAAGCATCATAGAAAAGAGACACTATGCAGTCCCTAAAGGAGCAAAAAAGGCAGCTGCGCCTTATATACAACAGCCGAAGAAAGGCTATTGTCCCGCGCGATTGGGAAAACATGAGCCAAACTATTTGTGCCCGGATCATGGGGTCGTCCAGTTTTTGCGAGGAGGAGAACATCCTGGTCTATGTCGCTTCCAAGGACAACGAAGTAGATACGCGGGCGATAATCCAGTCCGCTCTAACGGCGGGTAAGCACGTGCTGATACCGGTTATCGGTCCTGTCTTGGGGACTATGCGCTGGTCAAGACTGTCTGATATGGATTCTCTCGTGCGTGGTCGGTTCGGCCTGCTTGAACCCGCGTCGGACGAAGCATGTATCGTTCCCGTGCCGGAGAAGGGGTTGTGTCTCGTACCGGGCATTGCCTTTACCCGCGATGGATGGCGATTGGGCTACGGGGGCGGATACTATGACCGGTTTTTGGACCGGTTCCGGGGAATCTCAGTAGGACTGGCTTTTGAACTGCAACTGGCGCCCGCTTTGCCGCGTGATGAGAATGACCGGCCTGTGGCTTTCCTGGCAACCGAAGCCGGGTGGTATCCCGCCGTCCCCTGAAAAAGTGAAGTGCCTGCGCGGAGCATAGCCCTTCTCCGCGCAGGCACCCTCACATGGTTATACATGAGGGCTGCGGTTACATGCCCCGCCGCCACCGCATTTGTATCTGTTTCGTATCGTTCGGATGGACCGTGTCGTGCATGGTCGTTTCCCATGCATCCACGCGGGGCACGACAGGGGGAGCCGTTTCCAGTATTTCCTGCTGGTGCGGCGTCAGGTCGACTTCCTCCTTCTCTATGATGCTGCAAGTCAGGAATACCAACAGTTCATTGACCTGTTCCTGGCGCTCATTTGAGCGGAACAGGAAGTTTACAACAGGTATATCCCCGAGAATGGGCATCTTCTTGATGGTGCTTTCCTGGTCACTCTTGCGAAGGCCGCCAATGAAGATCGTCTGGCCGTCAGCCATGCGCATGGTGGAGGAAATCTCCCGCTTGTCTTCAATGGGCACCCCTTCAAACTGGCCGTTGATCAGGCTTTCCTTGCCTTCAATCGTACAGATAATCGTCTTTTCGTGGGTAACGCGGGGCGTTACGGTAAGAACTGTGCCGATTTCCTTGAAGCGGGTGTTTGTCTGGGAACCGCCCAGGCTTGTTTGACTCAACTCCTGATAGGGAATTTCCTGGGATATGGAAATATCCGCCGGCTGATTTTCTAAAGTCATCAGCACCGGGTTAGAAACCAGGCGCCCGTTACGGTTGCGTATTTCCGCCTGGATCAGGCCGCTCCAGTCGATCTTGTCGGTCAGGATACTGTAGGCAAGCAGGGAACCAGGTTCCTGGAGAACATCCATGTCGGTAGCCAGGGACAACTCCTGAATGTGGCCGATTGACCGGCCGTCTTCACCCAGGGCAGCCTCCCGCCGTGACATGCGGTGCAGCGAATTAAGCAGCCATTGCACGCCCGTATCCGCTTCATCACTCAGGATGGCATCAACAATCATGGTTTCAATAAGCACCTGGCGGGTGGGTATGTCCAGAGTCTTGATGAGTTCTTTTACCTGTTCGATAATGATGGGCTGATCCGTCACAACCAGATGCATCGCACGCTTGTCGCTGGCCACTTCGCCTATGCCGGAAGTGAGCATGGATTTTACCAGGGGCTCCATTTCGGCCGGATCGCTGTAATTGAGGGCGATCGCTTCTGTTACTGTCGGTAACACGGGCTCGGCAACGTCCAACTGGTGTACCATGGCAATCAGTTCATCGACACGGTTCTTGGGCGCGCTGATTACAATAACGTTTGTGGTCTTGTTGGCGGAGATGGTGATCAGCGCTTCGTCACGAATCCCGCTGACCATGTCATCCAGCACTTTCTTTACTTCGTCCGCCTTGGCATTCTCAAGGGTGATCATGGTCGTTTTGCGGTTCACCGATGCCGCTTCCTCGTAGGGAACAATAAAATAAATACCGTCTTCTTCGACCATGCCCAGACCGTTCATTCGAAGCACCGTTTCCATAGCCAGGCGTAACGGCACCTGCTGCAGGTTGGCGGTTACCGTGCCTCGTAAATCGGCGCCGGCAACGATGTTGATATCGGCTTTCAGCGCCAATATGGCGACCACATGCGTCAGATCCGTGTCACGAAAATCGATGTTGACAAGTTCGTCCAGGGGATTCTGCCCCAGCTTGCGCCTTGGGCGGACAGCATCGGCGGTTGTCGGCATACGAACCGGGGCCGGTGCGGACGATACTACGGGGGTATTGTTTTCCGAGCCGGTGATTACCGGGGTCGTCGCCTCTGGATCTTTCATGTTCTGAAGCTGGGTGACCAGCGATACGTTGGACTCCCGAGTCTCCGGAGTCGTCTGCACCCGGGGAGCGGGCGGCAGCGGGGGAGGCGACACCTCTTCGAGGGGTGGAAGATCGGAACCCGCGTCTTCAAGGTCCGTGGAAACATCTCCTTCGGCTGCCGGCTCGGGGGGCTCGGATACTACTTCCGCTTCTAGGGTCTCAGGCTCCAACCCGCGCGCCATGGCCTCCTCGGCGCTCATGGCCATGAGGTGTGTTCCGGACATTCGCGGAAGCGTTACCTCCTGTTGGTCCACGGAGAGAAGCCTGGTCGGTATACCGTTTCCGGAGATATGCCGTTCGGCCTGCTGCTCAAGGATAAGTGCATCCAGGGATGCCGCAAGTATGCCGGTCTTTGAAACGGACCTGTCCAATTGTGCCGTCATGGGATTACACGCGGGCAGACTTTCCGCCTGCAGGCTTGTAAGCTGTCCGGCAAGATCGGCGCAGCGGCTCCGGAAATCGGAGGATGGAGAGGAAGCATCATCCCCCGCATAGGCCGCGAACGTCAGACAGACCGCACCGAGAATCAATCCACACACTGTAATGCGCAACGGGTGCACCATGGCTTAATACTCCTTCATTTCAACAGGAATAATTGTATTGCCGACTTTGAAAAGTACCCGTGTCGGTTCTATTTCCTGAACTTGTGCTCCATTTGGGAAAACATAACCGACATGAACCACCATATCATCCACGATTGCAACGGGATACTGTGGGTCCCATATGATTCCGCTCACCTGTTTTGAAGCGGTGGTATCAATCTTGACTTGTGTCATGACTTCCGCGGGGGCGTCCGAGGCCCCTTCGGATCCTTGTTGGCGCATCGATCCTACCAACGGGGTCATGGGATTGCGGGCAATGCGCACCTGGGGGTAATCAATGGGTTTGACTTCCACCGAGGCGATCATAGCCTGAATATCTTCTAGCTCCAGCGGCTTGTTCGCCGACGTTGGATAGGGCGCCGGCGCCCTGACGCCCGCAGGCGGGGCTGCTCCCCCCGGGGCGCTCGCAAGCGCAGGGGCTGCAACGGTTGCGGGGGCACCGGTCACGGGGGAGCCCGTCGTCTGGGTCGACTGATCATTTCCCAGGGCATCGGATGGCAGCGGGGGCGCCTCGCGAAGTACAAACTGATACACAAGTACGCCCAACAGCGCAATCCCCAGGATGGCCGCCAATATTACTTGCTTTCTGTTTTGTTCATTCATTCTGTGGCTTCCGGTTCGCTGATAAATCTGAATGTGCTCAGGACAAAAGACGCCGCCGAGACGCCGTCTTTCTCTTCGTTGATATCCAGGTCGGACACCTTGAGATACCGTTCATCACGCTCAAGCATATTGATGAAAGTCGCGATCTGGTGAAATTGCCCAAACGCGACCGCCTTGTAAGGGATTATTTCCATGTCTCCGGAAGTCACTGTCGGAAGCGAGGAAAGCTGCACGCGCAATCCGATTTCCCCGCCCAAGCGCTCAAATTTACCCAGAAGGGCTGGTATTTCACGTTCATCCGGCAATCTGCCTTCAAAAACATTCACCAGCACTTCCATTTCACGGGCTTCCGCGCGCAACGCCTCAATGCCGGCGTTCAGTTCCTGGGCGTGCTTTAAATCGGCCTTTACCGCTTTCAATTCTTCCGAGCGCGCATTGATCGTGTCCTGAATCTTGCGGTAGCCCATGAAATAAAAAGCCATGAAAAGCACCGCAGTAATCAGGAGGACTATGGCCACAAACACCCAGTCCTGCCGCGTTACTTTACCTCTCAGTATGTCCATCATATGCTATCGTTACCTCTTGGCTGTCACCCCGGAACCTTTCCGCGATTATGCGGCCGGGGTCCTGTTCGATGGTCCGTTAGCCTGTAATCAAATATTCGAATGTAAATTCGCGCGCCGGATATCCGTCAAAATCCGTATCCGTAATCTTTGAGGTGTACAGGGTAAACAGGTTTGAAAAGGCGCCGTCTTCGGCCGTCTTCGTCGCCAGGTTTGCCGTACTGCTCATGCCGGTTTCATCATCGATCGCGTAACCGGAGATTTCCAGTATGGGACGGTCCACGGATACGCGCGCCATCTTTTGTTTGCCGGTGCGCGGGTCTACTTCAACAAGGCCTGTTCGCGGATCTATGGCGGGCTGTTCTTCCGTGAACCTGCGTGTTGTTATCCGGATGCGCTTATACCATATATTTTCAGGGGTAAGTACGGCCAACTGGTGGAGGTGTTCCGACCAGATGGTCCTGTCCGCCAGGATGGTTTGTATCGCCCCGATTTTTTTCTGCAGCAGATCCTTCTGCTTCAAAAGCATTTCATATTCTTTTACCGTGGACTCCAACGCCTTAAGCTCCACCTGCGCCGTCTTGATCTGGTGTTCCACGGAATTCAACTGCATGGTCATGCCCAGATAGGTTTTGCCCATGAAAAACAAGGCCGCAGCCAGCACAAGCAGGCTTAGAATATGCGGTAACGGGGTACGTTGAACCGGCCGCAATTCCTCGGGAAGCAGGTTGATCGTTATCATAATGTCGGCATCCTCATAAATCCGCCATGCCCCGGGCCGCCAGCCCGATCGCGACTATATACTGTGCCGGATGCGCCAGCAATTGCTTCACGGAATTTTTATTGGGAATATGCAGGGCGCTCCTGGCGGGAGATACGATGTCAATGACACCGAAGCCCAATTCCTCTTCAAGGGCGTGCATCAGCAAGGGAAACTTCGCAAGACCGCCGCACAGAAGAATCCGGTCAACGGGGTGTTCGTACAACTGGTGTTCGTAATAGTCAAAGGAACGCCTTAATTCTATTGCGAAACGGTTAAGCGGACCGGAAACGGCCTCCTCAAGACGCACTTCCCGGCGATGCTCCATCGCGAGCGGTATGTCCCCGCGGCCGGAGCCATAGCCCTCCTCGTCGTCAAGGGGATCCAGGGGAGAATAACTGCGTTCTTCAGTATCCGGAACCTCGGCCAGGGGCACATCGTCATGATCGGTTTTCAAACTCGCTTCGGAATCAGCCCCGTCTGATGGGCGGCTGGAGGCCTGATAATTTTCAATCAGGCTGACCGCCTGTTCATAACTGCAGCGTTGCGCCTTGGTAACGGCCTGAATTAACTCACGGGCACCCCAGTTTACATCACGTATGAAATTCGATACACCGCCTTTTATAAACTGAATGCTGGACGAGGAAAGCCCGATGTCGATAATCGCCACGGATTCCTTGGCCGTATACAATTTACATGCGTCCCCGGCATCGGCCAGCGCAAGGGAATCCACGCCGATGATGCCACAGGAGACCCCTGTATTGCGCAGTAATTGCAATCGGGATTCAACTACCTCTCGCATAGCGGCTACAATAAGCACTTTTGTTACCCGCCGGCTTTCCTCCTGGTACTCATCAAGGACATACCAGTCCATGAACACATCGTTCAGGTCATAAGGAATATTGTTAGATGCCTCTCTGGCTACAGTGCTGGCTAACTGTTCGCGAGGGACATCTATAAGCCGGGGATACCTCACCACAACCGTCTGACCCGTAAGGGAAGCCACGACAAGGCTGCTCTTTGCCGGCATTTGCTCCATGACTTCAAGTACGGCCAAAGATTGTGCCAACATGGGGTCGGTGTTTAACTGGTTCCGATCAACAAGGGCGCAACAGGCCTGCTCTACGCGCAAGCGTCCCATGGACCGGGACATCAGCACCGCTTTTACCGCGTGCGTGCCGATATCCAGCCCAATCGCCTTTTTTGGCTTACGAAAACCCAAGCGTCGGTCCCTCCTGTCCATCGCGGCCCATTGAAGAAAGGCCGATTGAAACTTTGACCAAAGTACTCTTTCTCACTTGGCTTCGACTTTCATTGTTCCAAGCACAATGCAAAAAAAAATTTGCGGACATCTTTTGACTATAATAGCAAATATCGTATAGTTTGTCAAGACTTTACTTTGGCAAAATTTAAAGCGGGTTTTCCAGAGGAATCTACACGGTCCAATAGCCCGAAATAGACTGTGGATACAGGACCATACCGCGATATCCTTTCAAATGCGGACGGATTTGAAGTCTTTTCTTTGCAGGTTCAGTAAAACGGTTGCATCAATTTTTTTCTTCTCTAACGGTATGACAGGATAATGGTAGTGTCTGGCTTATGGATCTGCGGACTTTCAATTTTATTTTGGCTTTTTGTCAAGAGACTTCTCTTGTGAAGAGTAATCCAAGCGTCCCAAATGCTTCAAACTTCACCTGAGGCCCTATGGTATAATAGGGATGAGCAGATGAGCGCAAGCAAGAAGGGACGAAGAAGGGACGTAGTGTCGTTTGTGAGGATGCCAGAGGCTGACAAATGGGCGTAAGGTGGCCATGACGGTAGAATTGGAAGATATTTTCCACATAAAGGGGTGATTTATTTTGACTAAGTAATCCTGTACGTGATATCCTTTGCCCTTCCAGACAAAAATTATACAGAGGAGAATTCTTAATGAACCTGACAATTACGGGTCGTCATATGGAGATGACAGAGGCGCTTAAGGCTTATATTGAAAGTCATGTTAAGAAGATGAAGGTGCATTTTGACCGGGCTATCGACATTGATGTAATTCTTGATGTCGAGAAGCATCGCCATATTGCGGAAATTAATCTCCACGCCAACGGCGTCCGTATCCATAGCAAAGAAGCGTCTGCGGACATGTATGCATCCGTGGACGCGGTGATGTCCAAACTGGAAAAGCAGGTGCGGAAATACAAGGACCGTATTAACAGGCATCAGCAACGGCCTGAACGTTCGGATTTGAGTTACAGCCACGCCATCATCGGCCTTCAGCCCGGAAACGGAGAAGAGGAAGCCGGGGTGGAGGAGGAGGCGGCCCACCACGTTGTACTCCGTGAAAAACTGCCTATGAAGCCTATGACTGTGGACGAGGCCATGATGCAGTTGGACCTTGTGGATGAACCGTTCCTGGTGTTTTCCAATGCCGATACCTCCCAGGTGAATGTTTTATATGCCCGTGAAGACAATACCTACGGCCTGATCGAGCCGGCCTATTGACCCTTCCCCGGCGCTTGCGGGCGTGCGGCTGAAACCGGGATGAATGAAGGTAGCAGATGGATTTTAGCTCACTGCTTGTCAAAAGAAAAAAGAGTATTCCTGTATCCCGGCTGCTGGAACATGTCACCCATGACATGGATTTCGAGATGCTTGCCGGATACCAGGGAACGGCAAGGCCGGTATATACGTGGGACGTGAACCGGCCGGGTCTGGCGTTGAGCGGGTACTTGGATTATTTTGCCAATGACCGCGTGCAGATCCTGGGCAATACGGAAATTCATTTCATGGAACGGATGACCCCCGCCGTCCTTTCCTCGGTTGTGGCGAACATGTTTTCCTTTGAAATCCCCGTGTTCGTTTTGTCGCGCAACCTGGTCCCCCCGCCTGTCTTTCTCAACATGTGCAACCGCAACGGCATCCCTGTCCTGCGCACTGCCATGAGTACCGATGAGGTGATCAGCAGAATCATCCTCTTTCTCAGCGAGGAATTCGCGCCGGAGACTGTTCTGCACGGAACAGCCGTCGACGTGTACGGGGTGGGCTGCCTCATTGTGGGCAAGCCGGGCATCGGCAAGAGCGAGTCCGCGTTGGAACTGGTGGAACGCGGACACCGCCTGGTCGCCGACGATCTTGTCGAGCTCAAGCGCCGGCGGGAAGACTATCTTTACGCCCAGACGAACAAGGTCGTGCGCCACCATATGGAAATTCGCGGATTGGGCATCATCGATGTGCGTTCCGTTTTCGGCGTGGGCAGCGTGCGTAATTTCAAGCGCATGGGTTTGGTGGTCGAACTCGAGGAATGGGACGACAAGGCCAATTATGACCGTACCGGCCTTTCGGGAAACCATGTCGAAATCCTGGGAGTGCGCATTCCCTACCTGCGCATTCCTGTCCGGCCCGGCAGAAATATCGCCATTATCATCGAGGTGGCCGCGCTGGACCAGCGTCTCAAGGAAATGGGCATCAGCTCCGCCCGCCAGCTGGACCAGGAAATTTCCCTTCGTAACCAGTATATGGAGCAGTGACCGGAATGCGCTTACAGGTACAACGCGCGGCGCCGCGCGCGTCCGGACCCGATACGAATCATGGTTAAGCGTAAGCGTCCGGGAAAGAAAAAGCGAAGCACGGTGCGCGAGCGCGACTGGGAACAAAACTGGAAAGCCGCCTTTTCTCATGATTTGTCCAGGCACCGGCGCGCCCTTGCGAAACTTCCCGAACATTCAGCCTATGCCGGCGCGCTTCCGGGAGAGTTCGTACCCAATGCCACGGTTGTCAGCCACTCCAGAAAGTGGGCTTTTGTGGAAACGGACTCCGGGTGGTCCGAATCGGGCGGGGGAACCGCGGATACCACCATGTGCCTGATTGATGAAAGGCTGCGCGAAGGGGAGGAGTCCCTGCTCGCCCCCGGAGACCGTGTGCTTGTGGAAGTCGCGGAAGGCAAGCCCACGGTCCGCGCCGTGGCGCCCCGGCTTACCAGGCTTGCAAGATGCGCCGGAAAACATGACCGCTTGAAGCAGCAGGTGATTGCCGCCAATGTGGATATTTTGGTCATCGTCGCCGCCGCCGCCTGTCCGCCGTTCCGCCCGGGCCTCGTGGATCGTTTCCTCATTACGGCCCAGCAGGGGGGCGTGACCCCCTTGCTGTGTCTCAATAAGATAGACCTGGTGGAGCATGAGCCCCCTGAAATGGAATTCTATAGAGAACTTGACTTGGATATCTGCATTGCCAGCTGTGAAACCGGGGAGGGAATCGAAGTGCTGCGCCAAAAGCTGGCGGGGAAAACCAGCGTCCTGGCCGGGCACAGTGGTGTGGGCAAATCCTCACTGTTAAATCGATTGGACCCGAATCTCCGCGTGGTGACCCGGGAACTAAGTGAAACGACGAAACGAGGTCGCCACACCACTACCACATCCGTTCTTTACGAACTTCAGGAGGGCATCCGCATCATCGATACGCCCGGGATACGGGCGTTGGAAGTATGGAATGTGTCTCCGGAAGAAGTCGCCTTCTATTTCCCGGAGATTGCCGCGTGCGGGATGAGGTGCAAATTCAGAAACTGCACCCATATCCATGAAACCGAATGTGCCGTCAAGCAGGCGGTTGCGGATGGAGAGGTGTCCAAGCCGCGTTACGAATCCTATAAACGCCTGCGCACCGGCATGGAATTGGAAGGAGGCCGGACATGACGTGCGCTTCCCCAGTCCGGAAGCGGTCCCTATGCTGATAAATTGCATAATGGTTTTTAGCGCGGTGATTGTACTCTGGAAAACCGCAGCCTGGTTCATTGACGGCGCGGTGGGCGTGGCGGTGCTGCTTCAAGTGCCAAGAATGCTGATCGGACTTGTTCTTGTCAGTATTGCAACCACTGCCCCTGAACTGTTTACCTCGGTGTTCGCTGCCTTGCACGGTTATCCGGAACTCGCCCTGGGCAACGCGGTGGGATCGATTATTGTGGATGCCGGGTTCGCCCTCGGGCTGGCCGCACTGGTGTCCGCCGTCCCGCTTACTGTGGACCCCGCCATTTTCCGGATCAGCGGAACCGCCGTGTTACTGACCCTTGCTCTCGGCTTTCTTCTGGTCTTTGACGGGACATTGAGCAGGCTTGAGGGAATGACGCTGCTGGGTTGCTACCTCCTTTATATTACGGTGTTGTACCGGCACTTCCGGCAACAGCGCATGATGCCCCTTGATGGATATGATCCCGCCATTTCCAAAGTAAAATGGTCCCGTGTGGCAGGCCTGTTTGGAATCGGGCTTGCCGGTGTTCTGGCGGGAAGCGAACTGCTGGTGCGCGGGGCCACGGGCATCGCCTTGGAACTGGGATTATCCCCCGTGCTGATCGGCCTGACGGTTACGGCCTTGGGCACCTCCATGCCGGAAATCGCCACCGGTATCGCTTCAGCCTTGAAGCGTGAGCCCGCCATCGGTGTCGGCAATATCATAGGCGCCGACATCCTCAATATTTGCTGGGTGGCCGGCGTATCCGCCATGGCCAATCCATTGACCGCCGAGCGGCAGATGTTGCTGTTCATGTTCCCGTGCGCCCTCCTCATCGTGGGGTTCATGACAGGCATGCTTTGGCGGGGCTATCGGCTGGTGCGATGGAACGGGGCCGTCCTCCTGTTGCTGTATGTGTTATACGTTTTGGCCCTTATCTTCATCATTGCACCGGCCGATATGAAGGCGGCCTGATTTGTCAGGAGCGTGTTATTCCGGGCGCGTTTTCTGCGGGCCTACCATGGTTTCAGGACGGACGAATGCGTCGAAGCGTTCCGGCGACAGGAGATTCAGGGCGGCCGCCGCTTCACGCAGGGTCAGGTTTTCGATGTAGGCGTGGCGGGCGATGCGGGCGGCGTTGTCATACCCGATTTCTCGGTTCAGGGCGGTTACCAGCATCAGTGAATTTTCCAGGTGCGCCTGGATGCGCTTCCTGTCAGGCTGTATCCCCTCAACGCATCGAATCCTGAAAGATTCCGCCACATCCGCCAGCAGTGTGATGGACTGCAACACATTGTAAATGATAACGGGCTTGTACACATTTAACTCGAAATTGCCCGAGGCGCCGGCAATATTCACGGTCACGTCATTGCCGAGCACCTGGGCCGCGACCATGGTGACCGCCTCGCACTGGGTCGGGTTGACCTTTCCGGGCATGATGGAGGAGCCCGGCTCATTTTCCGGCAGCCGCAGCTCGCCGATGCCGCACCGGGGGCCGCTGGCAAGCCAGCGGATGTCATTGGCGATTTTCATGAACGAGACGGCCGTCGCTTTCAGAGCGCCGTGGACCATCACCAGCGCGTCATGGGCGGCCAGTGCCTCGAACTTGTTCGGTGCGGGAGTCAATGGAAGTCCCAGCAACTCGCTTAAAACACCCGCTATCCTGGCGTCGAAACCCAACGGGGTATTCAGACCTGTGCCCACGGCCGTGCCGCCCGCTGCCAGTTCGAATAGTGAAGGGAGGCACTGTTCCACCCGGCCACGGCTGTTGGTCACCTGTTGCGCGTAACCGGAGAACTCCTGGCCCAGCGTCAACGGGGTCGCGTCCATCAAATGTGTGCGGCCTATTTTTATAATCCCGTCAAAGGCCTGCGCCTTTTCACGCAACGCCCTGCCAAGTGCGTCCAGTTCGGGCAGCAGCCGATCCGAGATCATTTTTGCTGCCGCGATGTTCATGGCGGTCGGGAATACATCGTTGGAGGACTGGCTCATGTTCACATGGTCATTGGGATGGACAGGCTGTTTCGTGCCCCGGACACCGCCCAGCAGTTCTATGGCGCGGTTGGCGATCACCTCGTTTACATTCATGTTGGATTGGGTACCGCTCCCGGTTTGCCAGACGGACAAGGGGAACTCCCCGTCCAGTTTCCCGGATGAAACCTCCCGTGCCGCCTGGATAATGGTTTCGGCCAGGGAAGGGGACAACAGGCCAAGTTCACGATTCACCACGGCGGCCGCTTCCTTGATACAGGCCAGGGCATGAATGACTTCCAGCGGCATGTGTTCCTTGCCGATGGGAAAATTGGATAGCGAACGCATCGTCTGACTGCCGTAATAGCGATCGACAGGAACTTGCACTTCGCCCAATGTGTCTTTTTCCGTGCGGTATTTCATGGTAAACCCTCTCGTAATCCGGGGCCAGGGGTTTTATAACGAAGCGATTACCGAATGGTAATGCAACATTGACAGAAAAGGCAAACGTGACATGTGCATAAAGGGTGGCGTATTTCCCGGATATCAGACGGGTGCGGTTACGGGCGCTGGCGCAGGTACGGGTGCCGGTGTCGGCGTAGGCGCAGGCGCAGGCGCAGGCGTTGGCGCTGGTGCCGGTGCTGGTGCCGGTGTGGGCGTTGTCGGGGTCGTCGCTGTGCTTGAGGCGGGATCGGAAGTTCCGCCGGCTTCGCCCGCTGGAGATGGAGGAGGCGGAGGCGGGGGAGGAGGCACGTATACCGGTGGCGCTGTGCCCGCAATGAACGCTTCTTTGTAGTCGCCGCCCCGCGATCCGCTGCGGCGGTTTATTTTAAAAAACTCGATTCCCGGCGGCACTTCAAAATCTTCCACGGGAAGGCCCTCATGGGCTTCAAGCATGAAATCCACCCAGATAGGACAGGCCAGGCGTCCCCCGGTAAAATCCGCGCCGCCGCCAAGGGAACGGTTGTCCCGGTATCCGACCCATACCACGGTCGTGTAATCCGCGGTAAAACCGCAAAACCACGCGTCGCGGCTTTGATTCGTAGTGCCTGTTTTACCGCCCACGGGGCGCTCCAGTACGTGGGCGCGCCATCCGGTGGGATAATAGGAACCGGGGGTGCACACCCCCCTGAGCATGCTGTTGAGTACGTAGGCGACCTTCGGGTCCATGGCCTGTTCCGTAAGGGTATAGTCGCGGTAATTGTAGCGCTGGATGCCGTCGGCGTCCCGGATATCCGTGATTAAGATCGGGTCGTAACGCATGCCGCCGTTGGCAAAGACGGAATAGGCGACACAATGCGTCAGCGGGGTGACTTCGCCCGAACCCAGGGCGATGGTAAGCCCTTCCACGTCCGTGGGTATCCCGCAGCGCTGCAAATAAGAGCGGACCAGCGACGTGCCTACCTGGTCGGCGATTTTGACTGAAACAATATTGATCGATTTCTCAAGGGCATAGCGGATGGGAACGGCGCCGCTGAAGCCGCCGTCGAAGTTTTTGGGCGTCCACCAGACGCCTGCCGCCGTGCGGCGGGAAAAGGGACCGTCGACAACCACGGTTGACGGCGTCATCCCGGACGCGATGCCGGACGCCCAGATAAACGGTTTCACGCTGGATCCCGGCTGGCGGCGCGCCTGCGTCACGGTATTAAATTTCTCCTGCAGGAAGTCCCGGCCGCCTACCATCGCGCGGACCTGGCCCCGGTAGGGCGGACGATTATCAATACACACCAGTGCCCCGGCCACCGGCATGAAGTTGCCTTCCTTGTCCTTGCGGTACTTGCCGTGACGCTTGTCGAACTCCTCCAGTGCGTTGAGCAACACGCGCTCCGCGATTTCCTGGAGGCGCATGTCGACGCTCGTATAGACTTCAAGCCCGTCCTCAAAAACCTGTTCCGATTTATATTTGCCCAGGATAAATCGCCGGACTTCCTCCACGAAATAGGGGGCGCGGAAACGGCCCCGGACGGAATAGTCCACCAGTTCGGCATTCGGATCCCGTTGGCGCACCGAGGCAAGCATATCCTCCTTCATGGCCGCTTCATATTCTTCCTGCGTGATAAACTTGTTTTCCAGCATCTGTCCCAAAACGGTATCGCGCCGGATAAGCGCGTTTTTGGGATTGCTGATGGGGTTGTTAGTGTTTGGCCAACGGCTTACCCCGGCCAGGGTGGCCGCTTCGCTCAGGCTCAAATCCCGGCAACTCTTTCCAAAATATTGTTGTGCGCCCGCTTCCACCCCGTGGGCACTGATTCCCAGAAACGTCTGGTTCAAGTATAACTCCAGGATTTCATCCTTAGTGAAGTCACGCTCTACCTGCAGCGCCACCAGGGCCTCCCGCAACTTGCGCGCGTAGGTGCGCTCCAATCCGACCCGCAGGTCTTCCACGTTGCGCACCACCTGCTGTGTGATGGTGCTGCCGCCCCGCGTCCGGCCCGTCTGGATCATATACAATATCGAATTCAGTATGGCGTCAGGCCGGACACCCTTGTGCTCATAAAACAGATCATCCTCCGTGGCGATAAACGCTTTTTGAACAGGGAGTGGAATTTCGCTCAACCGCACCAGGTGACGCTCCTCAAGGGAGAATTCGCCGATCAACTGGCCGTCGCTGCTGTACACCCGCGTGCCCACTTTCGGCCGGAAATCGGCCAGCGCCTGGGAAACGTTATGGCGCGTGTCATTAATAAGCCAAACGAAATACCCCAGGCCAATGCCCCATAACGCCCCCGCAACGAGGATTATGGTCATAAAAATACCCAGACAGCCGCGCCGTTTCTGAGGCTCTTCGGATTCTATGGGAGTTTCCGGATTCATTGGGTTAGCTTATCATGCTACAGCCTGGTTTGACAAATCAGGATTGCGGGTACCTGAACAAATTTTACGACAATCACCAGGTATCTGGCGTGAATGTCAAGTAATATGCTCGGGCAATCTGAAAAGGCGCTTATTCAATTTTCCTCGGCAGCGGTAAGTCGTTATCCTATAAACAGCAGTTAACGCAGGGAAAACCTGTTAAAAAAAGGACCGAAAGGACTTAAGGGACTTAAAGGACACACCAATCAGGAAAGCATTTTACAGCCCTTTTGGTCCTTTAAGTCCCTTGATGGGCAGAAAATGACATAAAATAGGTATATCTTTTAACGTGTGTTTATGCTATCCTAGATGAACGCGTAATGTGTACGAGTACATCTGTGGATTCGGTTCCAGTCATCAAGGTGAATTCAACACGTGGTTGAGGGTATTGCCCGCATCAGAAGTAGTACGTGCGGAAGATTTTTTTCGATTTTTGGCAACCCGCATAAGGAGGATGGGCCATGAACGTTATGCTGAGTCTGCGAAACGTCTGTCTGTTGCTGCTGACTTTTTTGATGTCTGTTTTCACCTGGGCGGTGGAGGTACAAATTGACTCCGGGCAGGACGCCATCCATCTGCAGATTAATTCGGGACCGGTTACGCTCACGGAGGAGAGTGGGTTAATCCGCCCGGAGGTGGAGGGTTGTGAGCCGTATTCGACACCGGGCGCGCCGATGGTTCCCCAATACATAATCAATCTTGCATTGCCGCCGAACGCGGACCCCGCATCCGTTTCCGTGACGGTGGATGAACTGAATACAGAGGCGCAAGTGTTGCCGGAAGGCGCGCGGGTGGTGCCCGGTCCGCCGATCGGCCATTGGGACGGCACGAAAACGGTTCTCACGTGGGATCATCCCGACCAGGTGGTGGATGGTTTTGATATGACCGTGTACGGCGCGGATGCTTTTTATCCCGCCGAATCGTTTTCAGGGGGCGCCGCAGGCTACCTGCGCAAATGGAATGTGGGCGCGCTGGTCTTTTCTCCCGTTCGCTATAACCCGGTTTTGGGAACCTTGGATGTGGTCCGGAACGCTTCGGTGACCGTGTCGTTCAGCCTGATGAAGGAGGATGTGCCGGCAGAGGTCATGAACGACACTGCCATGGACGACGAAGCCTCCCGGTTCTTCGCTAATTTTGATCACGCCATGTCTTGGTATCCTGTGGACGATTCCAAATCTATTTCGGGTACATACGACTACGTCATTATTACCACCAACAGTATTCTGTCCAAGACCCAATGCCTGGCGAGCCTGGAAACCCATCACGAGGTTGACCATACGGTATTGACGGTTACCGAGGACAAGCATTACGACGATCTTCGAAGCACCGCCGTCGCGGGAGGATGGGGCGGTGGTATTGGTAATACAGCCGCTGATTCCCTGCGCAACTGGCTTAGGACCAATTGGGCAGCCCTGGGTATAGAATATGTCCTCCTGGTGGGCAACCCCCATCCGGATACCGGGGACATGGCCATGAAGAAGACCCGGTACCGGGAAGATGAAGCGGACCCGACAAAAGTATTGAATGTTCCCACGGACATGTATTTTGCGGAGTTGACCGGCAACTGGAACCTGGACGGCGACAGTTATTTCGGGGAACTGATAGACGACAAAGGACCTGGGGGTATAGAGACCATGCTGGAAGTCTCTATTGGCCGAATTCCCGTGTATAGCCAGGATAGTGCAGGCATTGCAGTCCTGGAATCCATCATTGGAAAGACAATTACATACGCAAATGACGATGGCGACATAACCTGGAGGCAGAAGATATTGCTGCCGGTAAAACCCTTTGATGAGGAAACCACGGGCACGCCGTTGATGGAAAAAATCCGTACCGACTATGCCCTTCCCCATAGTATGACTGCCTATCGTATCTATGACGAGGACTATGGACTGTCTCCCGAAAAGACGCCCTGCACTTCCGATAATGTCAAAAATGAATGGAAAAATGGGTACGGAATGGTGGTGTGGGGAACACATGGCAGTGAAACGATTGCGGCGAGTGTCTTTGGCAACTGGATGTGCGGGGAATTAGACGACACAAAGCCGTCTTTTGTGTTTCAATTATCCTGTCTAAACGGCAAACCCAGTGTCACGGACAATCTTGGGTATAGTCTGCTGAAACATGGCGCCGTGGCGACCATAGCGGGCACGGAGATTACCTATTATTGGGTGAGCGACTTCGCTTTACTGACGCGTCTAAGTAACGCGAGTGTGGCGCGTTTTTACGCCAAGAGCATCATTGACGGGCTTACGGCCGGAGACGCCCTGCGGCAGGCCAAGATTGACTCCGAACTTTCCAATCTTTTCACAATATGCCCCAACTTTGATAAATTCCAGAGGGCCGGTTGGACCAACTTTCTCGCCTTTACCTTGTATGGCGATCCCGGGGTGGGCTTGTATGACACGGGGCTGGGTACGCCGCCGGTGGCCCTAGGCCCCAGCAAGGTGAACTTGTATTGTTCTTTTGCGCATACAATGGCGCCAAAGACGATCAATGTGTACGCGACCGCACCGGGAATATTCAGTTATACCCTGTCTGATGACGCGGACTGGCTGTCCATCTCGCCCGATTCCGGCGCTAATTACAATGGGATGACGCCCCACGCCCTGACGGCGGAAACGGCATCGCTGCCCGTGGGAAAACATTATGCCTCCATTACCTTGACCGTGCCGGACGCACCCAATTCCCCCCTGTCCGTTCCGGTGACCCTGACCGTGTACGATTGGGACGATAATCCGCCTGCCATAGGAACCACGCTGGAGCCCCTCGAATATCTTATTCAGGCCGGTGAAACGGTTCCGACCAAAGAATTTGAGGTATATGCCGATGGTGAAGGCGCCGTCTATTGCAGCATAGGCCAGGGTGCCGCGCCGGTATCCTGGCTGTCCATACTCCCCGATTCGGGGGTGGCCTACGGCGAGGAACGCATGAGTTCGAGCCTGGTATTCAGTACCGCGTCCCTGCCCGTGGGTAGTTATTCGACTACGGTGAATATCACAGGCGCGCAAACACCGGCGCCGCCCAATGCGCCTCTGAGTATTCCGGTGACGGTGCAGGTCGCCCCCCCGTTGGCCGAGGCGCTGGACGGACCGGGCCTCGTGTGGACCACAAACCCCGAGGATGCCTGGATCCCCGTGCTCGAACCCAGTCATGACGGGGTGGATGCCGTAATCCCGGCAGGTACTTCAGGGAGCGAGTATTCCACTCTGTCCACGGTGGTCGAAGGCCCGAAAATGCTGAGTTTTTTCTGGCGGAAAGACTACACGAGGGTTTTCACATTCAGTATCGATGGCGTGCCCTCCAATACACTTTCATCATCCAGGGTATGGGAAAAGGTGGAAAGGGGGATACCTGTCGGCACCCATGAATTGAAATGGAGTTATAGTGGTCTTTTCGATGATGAAGGTTTTAATTGTCTGGACGAAGTATTCGTCACGGCTCTTGAGGAGCCCTACTTGGCGGTCAACCCGAAGAAAGTGGTGCTGCGGGTGGCACAGAACACCCCGGAAACAACCGTGCCCTTGACGGTATGGAATGCGGGGGGCGGCACCACTTTCAATCTGACCGCCGAGGAAACGGCGTCCGAACTGGCCCTTGCCAATGCCGATGGGCCTGTAGGACCGGAAGGCCGCCAGGTGGACTTTATTTTTGATACCACAGGGCTCTCGATAGGCAGCCGTTCGGGAACCGTTACCTTGCGCGGGGAAGGGGCCGTAAATTCACCTGTGACAGTGCCGTTCAAACTCGAGGTGGTCGATGTGACCGTTACGCTGCCCGAAGCGCTTGACACCCCCGGTTGGGTCTGGACGCCCGGCATGGCTTCTGAAACCATGTGGACCGGCGGGACCATCAATCCCAGTGACGGTGTGGATGCGGCAAGGTTGTCTTTTGACACCGGCGAATATTATGCCGCACTGCGGACTACTGTGGAGGGCCAGGGCAGGCTGACCTTTGACTGGCAGCAAGCGGCAGCCACTTCGGATTGCAAATATACCTTATCAGTCGATGGGAATGTTGTTGCCGGGCCTCTGTCTGTTTACAATGCGTATGAATCCGAGGAGACCGGGTTGCTTCCGGGCAGTCATGAGTTGCTGTGGTCGGTGTCGAGGACTTCGGGATCCTCGCCGTCCTTCTACCTGGACAAGGTGGCCTTTGAACCCTATCTTCCCGCTATCGGCCTGTCCGTCTCGGAAATCAATGCCGCGTGCCAGCCCGGTCAGAACCCGTCGTTCCGAACCTTCGAGATCTGGAATGCAGGCACAGGCGTGTTGGAATATCAGCTGAGTGATGATACCTCCTGGTTCACCCTGTTGCCCGCTTCGGGCAGTTCCCAAGGGGAACATGACAGCATCAGGCTCGTCTTTTCGGCTCAGAGACTTGGTGTCGGCGTCTATCACGCGGAAATCCAAGCGTCCATGCTTGGCTTGGCCGGCGGCGACAAGGCACTGTCCATGACCATCCCCGTAACGCTTGAGGTAGGCACCAAGAACGTGTTGAGTATTGAAGCCGGAGTGGACAATACCCTCTACCAGAGTGTTGACGGGGACATCAGCAATGGATCGGGTTCCACCCTGGTGACGGGAACCTATGGCGGCGCGAAACGACGTGCCCTGTTGGCCTTTGACGTGGCGGGAAACCTTCCGGGAAAGGCAGCCATCACTGAGGCGAAACTGGACATGGACGTGTTGGACGCGTACAGTACCGATACCACGCCGGTAATGGTACAGGCTGTTCAAAAGGCTTGGGGAGAAGGCGCATCGAACGCGGTGGTTCCCAATGACTTGTCAGGCGTCAAGGCGCAAAGCGGCGATGCGACGTGGCTGTATAGGTATTATGACTTCTTTTCCTGGACCACTGCAGGGGGAGATTTCGAACCGGATACTCTCGCTTCGACACGGGTCGGCGGCGCGGGAACCTACAGCTGGGGGCCTACAGAAGAAATGACCTCCCTGGTGCGGTCCTGGTACGAATCGCCGTCCACCAACTTCGGATGGCTGCTTCACACCGGTGAAGCGCTCAAGAACGACTGGAAGCGTTTCGCTTCGAGTGAATACGGAACGCCTGCGCAACGACCACGGCTTACGGTTACGTTCTATACCTCGGCGCTGGCAACAGCGGTCGTGCCCGATGTGGTCGGTAAAGAACAGGCAAACGCGGAACTGGCCATAACGGACGCCGGCCTGATTGTAGGGACGATTACGGAGGAATATAGTGAGACAGTCGCTTCGGGCATGGTGCTCGCCCAGGATCCCGTCGCGGATACGCCTGTGGTGCTGGATTCCCTGGTGGACCTGACGATATCCGCAGGCCCGGCCCCTGTCACGGTGCCGGATATGCGCGGGCTGCGAATCGATGAAGTTGCGGCCGCCCTTGCCTCGACAGGCCTGGTCGAGGGCGCCGTGAAGGATACGGCGTCTACCTATGACGAAGGACTGTTGGCGCGGCACGAGCCGACGGCAGGGACCGTGGTGCCCCGCGACAGTGCCGTGGACCTCTATTATTCGACCGGATCCACGGGTTTCGTGCAGGTCCCCAATCTTATTGGCACCATGGAATACGACCTGAAGCAGAAGTTGGCCGAGGCCTGGTTGTCCGGCGGTAAAATTGCGCGTGAAAACAGCGACACCCTGCCTCCGGGCATGGTCATAGACCAGCAGCCGCCTGCAGGGGAATGGGTGAAAATCAACGAAGAAGTGAATTTCCTGATATCCCTTGGCCCCGTATTCGTCGAAGTGCCGGACATGATTCAACGGCAGGAAGGAGACGCGCGCGCCGCCCTTGAAGGGGTCGGCCTGGTCGTGGGAACAATTACGGAGGTTCCCAGCATCGCGGTGCCCGCCGGGTTGATCTCAGGTCAGAATCCCGAACCGGGAATTCTGGTGCAGCAAGGAACGGTGGTTGATCTCACACGAAGCATTGTTCCGGAAAAAGTGGAAGTTCCCGATGTTATTGGTAAGAAAGAGGCAGAAGCGGTGTTTTTCTTGGAAAATGTGCTGCTGACTGTCGGGAAATTGGAATACGAATATAACGATACGGTGGAAGAGAACATGGTGATGAAGCAGGGACTGGAACCCGGTTCCATCGTTGATCCCGGAAGCGCCGTTGATCTTCTGGTTTCTCTGGGCGTTGCTCCCGAAGGGGAGGGTGAAATCCCTGCCGAAGGCGAGATACCCACCGAAGGCGAGATACCCACCGAAGGCGAAGGTGAGATACCCGCCGAGGGTGAAGGCGAAACGCCATCCGAAGGTGAAGGTGAAATGCCCACCGAGGGCGAAGGTGAAGTCCTGCCTGAAGGTGAAGGTGAAATGCCCGCAGAAGGTGAGGGCGAGATTGTGCCCGAGGGCGAAGGTGAGATCCAACCCGAAGGTGAGGGCGAAATAGTCGTCGAAGGCGAGGGCGAATTCCCGCCTGAAGGCGAAGTTCTGCCTGAAGGTGAAATGCCTGCCGAAGGCGAAGGTGAAATCCTACCTGAAGGTGAGGGCGAAACGCCTGCCGAAGGCGAAGGAGAAACACCTCCCGAGGGCGAAGGTGAAACGCCTTCCGAAGGTGAGGGCGAAATTGTCGCCGAAGGCGAAGGTGAAGTGCCTGCCGAAGGCGAGGGTGAAATCCCTGCCGAAGGCGAAGGTGAAGTCCTGCCCGAAGGTGAAGGCGAAATTCCTGCCGAAGGCGAAGGCGAATTCCTACCCGAAGGTGAGGGCGAAATCCCTGCCGAGGGTGAAGGTGAACTGCCCGTTGAAGGCGAAGGTGAATTCCTGCCCGAAGGTGAAGGCGAAGTCCTGCCCGAAGGTGAAGGCGAAGTGCTGCCTGAAGGTGAAGGTGAAGCGCCTGCCGAAGGCGAAGGCGAAGTACTGCCTGAAGGTGAAGGTGAAGCTCCCGCCGAAGGCGAAGGGGAAGAGGAAGAAGACGGCTGTGGATGTGCATGCAACAAAAATGCGCCTTTCCCGAAAGACATTAACCGTAAATTGGGTGATTTTTTGCTACTGGGCGTAACCTTAGTCGTCCTGTTCGGTGTGTGGTCGGCCACAAGCCGAGGCTGAATCGTATAGCAGGCTGCGGCTTTAACCTATAAGTCGCAGCCATCCTTGAAAAAAGTGCCGGGTCGCGATGATTTGCATGAGTCGAATCATCGCGGCCCGGCAAATTTACGGCCGGCACGGAGCGGGAAACGCGTTTCCGGAATTCAAAACGTTCAATCCCTGTTTTTGTGTTTTATGTGACTTTTGTGGCTATTTTTGTAATCAAGACTTGCCACAAAAAGCACAGAAGTCACAAAAAATAATCTGGTTGCGGCTATGCTGTGCTACGGTATCTGTCGCGAAAATATGGTTGTAAATGCAAAATATGTATGTCATACTATACACGATAAGGGGTGTTTGTAGACTCCGTTGGGAAATGCGAGGAGTTCCACGAATATGATGATAAATCTGAAATGCGGTTTTCTTATCGTGACAATGCTTCTTTCCCTAACGGCATGGAGTGAACGGCTGCTGACCCTGTTGGAACCCGTGGGCGGCGAGGCGTGGGTGTCTGGCGAACAGACGATACGCTGGGAACTCGGAGGGGACGGCTGGGACGGCACCGAGACGCTCACCATCGAATGTACGCGCGATTACGGGGAAACCTGGTCCATCTGGGCGATTGACGCTTCGGCTGCGGCGGGCAGCTTTGTCTGGGACGTATCCAGCCTTCCGGCCGGCGCCAGTTACCGCCTGCGCATCGAGTGCAACGAGGACACCACCGCCTGGGACATCAGCGATGTATTCCGGATCGGCGCTTCTGTAAGTTATTATGTGAATGATACCACCACGGACAACGATGTCTATTGCACGGCGCCCGGCGCGTCGGAGGGAGACGGCGCTTCGCCCGGCACGCCCAACAGCAGTCTGCAGTATGTTCTGAACGCCTATGCCCTGCAGCCGGGGGATACCATCTGGCTGGATACCGGCCAGTACACCCTTACAGCCAACATTACGATTGGCCCTGAAGACGCGGGGACCGCAGAGAGTTCCCTGCGTATTCTGGGTTCGCCGAACGGTTCGGTATTGGACCGTAATGCACCGGACACGGAGACTAGCCGTTGCCTGACCGTCACGGGAGATTATGTGAATCTGGGAGAGGTATCCCATCCCCTGCAGGCTATCGGCGCCTACTACGGCATCAGCCTGGAAGGAACCGGGGTCGAAGCGAATGCCTGCGTTGTTTCTGATTGCGGCAGCCACGGTATTTCCGTCACGGGTTTGCAGTGTGTGGTTCAAAATTGCCTGGCCCAGGATAATGCCGGGAATGGCATTCATTTCTTAGGAAATCATAATGAGGCGCGGAATTCACAGGTTTATAGATGCACTATCGGCGCCTATATCAGTGGAGATAGTAACCTCATAGCAGACTGCATTGTTAGTCACAATAGTACCGACGGCATCCGGGTTCATAATGCCATTGACACCACCGTCATCGGCAACAGCGTCCACAATAATGGTATTGTTGGAATCACTATATGGGACGTTCTTTCAAAACCAGGGCTGAAAGAAGTAATCGGGAATCTGGTTGTGAAAAACGGCACTACCGGCATAAACGCGAATGCCCCGCGCGCATCGTTGCACATCATAAACAACACCATTGCTGAGAACGGTTCTTTTGGATTCCGTGTCAACAGCCTGTTCAGCCAGTATGTATTTCGTAACAATATTGTGTGTGCCGACGGTCCGGGAAGTTTTTGCGTTCGTGATGAAGCCGCATCAAGTACGACATACGACTACAATACTTACTACACATCGGGGGGTGCGTTAACCGGTTTTTATGGCGAGTCGCCGCGGCAAACTATGGGAGAATGGCGAGGGGTTACCCAGCAGGATTCGAATTCTATCACTGCGGATCCGCTCTTCGCCGACCCTGAAAACAATGACTATCGGTTGCGCAGCACAGGAGGCCGGTATGACGGGGGCGCATGGGTGTCTGACACGTTATCGAGCCCGGCGATTGATGCAGGCGACCCGAGCGATCCAGTGAACGCCGAAACCCTGCCCCATGGCGACGTTATCAACCAAGGCGCGTATGGCGGCACTGCCGAGGCCTCCCGCAGCCCCATGGACCGGGTGCTCACCCTGATAGAACCGCTTCACAACGAGAGGTATCCCGATGACGGGGAAGTGATCGTGCGCTGGCGCTGCACCGGTCAGGGTTGGCTTGAAACGGACTCCCTCACCATTGAAGTTACATCCGACTACGGAGATTCGTGGCTATTGCTGGACAGTAATGCCCCGGCTGCGGCGCATGCATGGGCCTGGGATTTAACCGGGCTGTCTGCCGCAGCCAACTACCAACTGCGCATCACCTCCAATGAAGCCCCTGCCGTCGTTGCCGCAAGTTCTATTTTTCGCGTGGGCTCCGGACTGGAATTTTATGTAAATGACACGGAGACAGAGGACGTCTTTTGCACTGCGCCCGGTTCGCCGGACGGCGATGGCCTTTCGCCATCAACACCAAATACCAGTTTGCAATTCATAATTGACACCTACCCGCTGCAGGGGGGCGACATTGTCTGGATAGATGCCGGGCACTACCTGCTTGAGGATACCATTACGATTGCAGCGGAAGATGCGGGCGCGGACCAAAACCCGATACGATTTTTGGGCGCTACCGACGGAAACACCCTGCTGGATAGAAACGATACGGAAAGCCATGCCATAACCATTAACAGCCGCTACATCCAGATTGGAGATACCCTCCACCCAGTGAAAATTACAGGCGGCAAGTCGGGTGTCTATCTTAATTTTGATGGGCAAAACATCACGATTCAAAATTGTGAGATATTCGGATGCACCAGAGGGATTGAAACGTTTTATGGCGGTCCCTTCATTATTGAAGATACTCTGATGCACCACAATCAGACCGGTATACTCTTAAGCAAGTCTTCGGCAATCGTACGGCGCAATCAAACGCTGAATAATGTGGACGTTGGTATCGTTTGCGACGGTAGTGCTGCCTCTATCGAAGAAAACCTTGTGGCTGAAAATGGAGCGTATGGCATCTCGGCGGTCAATGTTCTAAGGAACCCCGGCGCGGAATTGATAGGCAACCAAATTTTAGATAACGGGTCTGGCGGCGTACGTGGGGAAGCGTATGACATCAGTATACCTCCAGGCGACCCGTGTGTAACCTTGAATGCGTATGACAATACGATTCGAACGCTGGAGGGTACCTTGTGCTTCAGTTTTTCACCCAAGTTTTGCGGCACGCTTTCCGGTAATACGTGTATTGCCTACCCGGGTGAAGGCGAGGGTGAAGGAGAAATCTTGCCCGAAGGTGAAGTGCCTGTCGAGGGTGAGGGCGAAATTCCTGCTGAAGGCGAGGGCGAAGGTGAAGGCGAGGGTGAAACGCCTGTCGAGGGTGAGGGCGAGATTCCAACTGAAGGTGAAGGCGAGATGCCTGCCGAGGGTGAAGGCGAAATGCCTGCCGAGGGTGAAGGAGAAGTCCTGCCCGAGGGTGAAGGTGAATCACCGGCTGAAGGTGAGGGAGAAACTCCTGCCGAAGGCGAGGGCGAGATTGCACCTGAAGGTGAGGGTGAAATCCCTGCCGAGGGTGAAGGTGAAATCCCGGCCGAAGGCGAAGTGCCAACCGAAGGCGAAGGTGAACTCCTGCCCGAAGGTGAGGGCGAGATTCCTGCTGAAGGCGAAGGTGAGGGCGAGATTCCTGCTGAAGGCGAGGGTGAAGGCGAATTCCTGCATGAAGGTGAAGTCCTGCCCGAAGGTGAGGGCGAAATCCTGCTCGAAGGCGAAGGTGAAATCCTACCCGAGGGCGAAGGTGAAACCTCTGCCGAAGGCGAAGGTGAAATCCTACCCGAGGGCGAAGGTGAGATACCCGCCGAAGGCGAGGGTGAAACACCTGTAGAAGGCGAAGCGCCTGTCGAAGGTGAAGGTGAAATCCCCGCCGAAGGCGAGGGCGAGGTTCCCGCTGAAGGTGAGGGCGAAACTCCCGCCGAAGGTGAGGGCGAGATACCAGCCGAAGGTGAAGGGGAAGCGCCTGTCGAGGGCGAAGGTGAAACGCCTGCTGAAGGCGAGGGCGAGATCCCCGCTGAGGGCGAAGGTGAAGTGCCTGCCGAGGGCGAGGGCGAAATGCTGCCCGAAGGTGAAGGCGAAGTCCTGCCCGAAGGCGAGGGCGAAACGCCCGCCGAAGGCGAAGGCGAGATCTCCGCTGAGGGCGAAGGTGAAGTCCTGCCCGAGGGTGAGGGTGAAATCCCTGCCGAAGGCGAAGGCGAAACACCTCCCGAGGGCGAAGGTGAAGTGCCTGCCGAGGGCGAGGGTGAAACTCCTGTCGAAGGTGAAGGCGAAATCTCCACCGAAGGCGAGGGTGAAATCCCTGCCGAAGGTGAAGGTGAAGCGGAAGAAGACGGCTGTGGATGCGGCTGCAACAAGAGTGACCACGTGCCGGGAGCCATAAAGCGGCAACTGGGTGACTTGTTACTTCTAGGTTTGGTGGTGATTTCTCTCTTTGGAATTGGTTATTTACGGTGGCCAGCGTGAGGGTAACACCCGCATAAATAAAGGTACTTAAATTTGTAACGCTTGCTAAACAGGTGTTGCATCGCATGAAGGGCCGCAGTGAGAAAATAGAACTCACTGTGGCCCATCTTTTCTCTATAGTACAGGAGGCGTAGATACGCGGTATAGCAAAAATTTGCACATATATGTTCTGTCGTAATACACAAGAATGTGGGATAGAAGGTAGACAACGTTTGTTAATAGAAGATATAGAATAAATACAGAGTCATCCCATAGCGATGCGAATCGCTCGTGTCTGAGCGCGTAAGTCATTATCTGGCAAGGCCATCTGTCCTTTCAACTCCGAACCGTCATTCGTGAATTTGAGCGCGTCGCCGCGATGTATG
>JAAYBJ010000163.1 GCA_012730105.1 Candidatus Hydrogenedentota bacterium | reverse complement strand
GCGCCCATAGCCCGTGACGGCGACTGGCTCTGGCGCACCACCTGGCATGACGGTATTGCTTATGGGGTCACGTACAGCGGGCCCGTGCAGGAAAAAGAGGAATGGACATTGACCCTGATGCAAAGCAAGGACGGCCTAAACTGGACCCCGGTTACGGGACTGGACGTCACTGGAAAGCCCAATGAGACCACGCTGCGCTTCCGGGAGGACGGTACCATGATGGCGCTCATACGCCGCGAAGACGGTTCGCGGAACGCCTGGTTTGGAACCAGCAAGCCTCCCTACACGGCATGGGAATTCAAGGAACTCGGCTGGGCCATGGGCGGTCCGAATTTTATCCTGCTGCCTGATGGCCGCATGTTCGCCGCCGGGCGAAAGTATACGCCGGAAGTAAAAACCGCTCTCGGGCCCCTGACTCCCGAGGCGTACACCCCGGTTCTGGAATTTCCCAGCGGCGGCGACACCAGTTATCCCGGGCTGGTGTGGCACGATGGGCTGTTATGGGTCAGTTATTACGCCTCCCACGAAGGAAAGACTTCTGTCTACCTCGCGAAGGTGCGGCTGTAGAACGCCAACGCTATAACGCTATAGGGTATAGTGAAGAACGCATTTTAAAGCATTGCGCGTTTTATTGCGAACCGTCGCAATAAGCGTCATTCCGGTTTTTTCGCGACATAAGGCCTATATCACAGAACGCTCCCAGATAACGCGAAAAAGACCGGAATCCAGCATTGCTGTGCGACAAAAAATGAATTGGTCATGAAGACGGTTCCTTATTTGTGCTTGCCTGTGGTTTTTGAAGATAGATTGCGGTCTTTGTCCCCGGCAACACCTGTTTCAGTACCGGTAATAGTCCGGTTTGTAGGGGCCCTCGACGGGCACGCCCAGGTAGTCCGCCTGCTCGGGGGTCAATACCTCCAGTTCCGCCATCAATTTTGGCAGATGTAGCCGGGCCACCTCCTCATCGAGCAACTTGGGCAGGGTGTACACCTTGCCCGGTTCATAGTCCGCCGTCCGCGTGAACAGCGCGATCTGGGCCAGCGCCTGGTTGGTGAAGGAATTCGACATCACGAAGGACGGATGCCCCGCCGCGCAGCCCAGGTTAACCAGGCGCCCACGGGCCAGCAGGATGAGTTCCCTCCCGTCGGGGAAAATGAACTTGTCCACCTGGGGCTTGATGTTGAGTTCCTTGATGTCCTCCTGTTTTTCCAGCCAGGCGACATCGATCTCGGCGTCGAAATGCCCTATGTTGCACAGAATGGCCTGGTGTTTCATGGCGCGCATGTGTTCGCCCGTAATGACCTTGCAGCAACCGGTGGCGGTGACGAAAATGTCGCCCAGCGGTGCGGCTTTCGCCATGGTCATCACCGGGTATCCCTCCATGGACGCCTGCAGCGCGCAGATGGGGTCAATCTCCGTCACAATGACCTTCGCGCCCAGTCCGCCCATCGCCTGGGCGCAGCCCTTGCCCACGTCACCGTATCCGGCGATCACTACCGTCTTACCCGCCACCATGACGTTGGTGGCACGCTTGATGCCGTCCGCAAGGGATTCGCGGCAGCCGTATAGGTTGTCGAATTTGGACTTGGTGACGCTGTCATTGACGTTGATCGCGCGGGTGCGCAGCGTGCCCTCGCCCATCATACGGTACAGGCGGTGCACGCCGGTGGTGGTTTCCTCGGAAACGCCGATCCAGCGTGCCGCCACCCGCCTCCAGTAACCGGGATCTTCCCCGTGCACCCGGTGCAACAAGGTATCGACCGCCTCCACGTCCGGGTTGTCCCGGCTGATATCCGGGAGCGCCCCCGTCTTTTCAAAGGCTTCCTCCAGCGCGCAACCCCGGTGTATCAACAGCGTGGCGTCGCCGCCGTCGTCCACCACAAGGTTCAGCGTTTCCCCGCCGGGGAAACGCATGGCCTGCCAGGTGCACCACCAGTATTCTTCAAGGCTTTCTCCCTTCCACGCGAACACGGGCACACCGGTCTCGGCAATAGCCGCCGCGGCATGATCCTGGGTGCTGAAGATGTTGCAGCTGCACCAGCGCACATCCGCGCCAAGCGCTTTCAAGGTCTCGATCAGCACCGCCGTCTGGATCGTCATGTGCAGGGAGCCCATGATGCGCGCGCCTTTGAGGGGCTGCTGCCCGGCATAGCGGGCGCGCACTTCCATCAGGCCCGGCATTTCCACTTCCGCCACGTCGATTTCTTTACGGCCCCACTCGGCCAAGCTCAGGTCCGCCACCTTGAAGGGAAGCGCCGCCGTCAGCGGCAGATCCGCCACAGATGCGCTGGACGCGGACGCCGTGGACAGGCCGGCCGCCGCGCCGGCGGCCAGCATCGAGGTCTTACCAAAATCCCGGCGGCTGATAGGATTGTAAAATGCGTGGCTCATGACAATTCTCCTGTGCGTTGTGCCCTTCCTCTGGTTCCCAAATTCCATTTGGGAACCCAATCTCTCTTGAAATTCCATTTCACGTTACCCAGTGTATCACGCTTTTAGCATGGATTGGGGACAATGATTGCGAAATGGAACTTCGCAGGCAAGTGCGTTCCCAAATGGAATTTGGGAACGAGCCTCGCACTGTGAGGGTGTCGTAGGCCGGGTGGAGCGGAACCATATTACCTTGACCTTATTTGCAAATATGACCGAAAGGATACACAGACGCTTAGAACATGCATATGGCGAAGCGTAACCCGCCTTCATTAATCCATGCACGCAACGTATTCTTTCCCGCAAATCGCGGAAGAACCTTTTCTTCTTTGCTGTACAAGCATAACGAAAACAAGGCCGTTAAAGCATGTTCGCCGGGGCGCCAATAACTACCGAAACCACTCTCGAAAAATGCAATGTATCTCGGGTACATTGTCCAGACACAATACCCGGAGGATCAGTCATGGCATTCCTGTCATGGACATTTCATGGTCCCATGACTTACAATCGAACTTTAAATACTAAAGGGTTTGATATGGCTATACCGGATTTCCAGAAAATAATGCTTCCACTTTTAAAAAAAGCCGCGGATGTGACGGATTTCCTTCTTCGCGATTTTGGGGAATTGCTGGCGAACGATTTTAATTTAAGCGAAGCGGAACGCGCCGAAGTACTGCCGAGCGGAGGCCAGACACGCTTCATCAACCGCGTCAGCTGGGCTGCAATCTATCTGTACAAAGCCGGGCTCCTTGAAAGGGTAAAGCGTGGACATTACAAAATCAGCCATCGTGGCAGAAAAGTCTTAAAAGAAGGCCCTGAGGAAATCAACATCAAGTTCTTGTCCCGTTACCAGGAATTCATCGACTTTCATAAGCACACCAAAAAAGATGATAGCAACGGTGAATCAACGGTCGTGGAAAGCACCCCGGAAGAGGCTCTGGAGTCCGCGCATCAGGCTCTAAAGGAAGGCCTGGCCATAGATATTATTCAGGCAATAAAGCAATGTTCTCCTGAATTTTTTGAACGCCTGGTAATAGACGTGCTCGTAAAGATGGGCTATGGCGGTTCGCGAAAAGAGGCGGGCCAGGCCGTGGGCAAGGCTGGTGACGGCGGTATTGACGGCATCATCAAGGAGGACCGGCTTGGCCTGGATATCATTTACATTCAAGCCAAGCGCTGGGAGGGCATGGTCGGCCGTCCGCAGATTCAGGGCTTTGTAGGCGCCCTGGCGGGAAAACATGCGCAAAAAGGCATCTTCATCACCACATCGGCTTTTACAAAGGATGCGGCTGATTATGTGCATACCATTGACAAGAAGATTATTCTGATTGACGGTCCCCGGTTGGCCGATCTCATGATCGAGCATAACGTCGGCACGACAACCATCGCCAACTATGAAGTGAAACGTATTGATACGGATTATTTTTCCGAAGAATAACTGCGCTTTTTTACAAGGGCGTCCTTTGATAAAGGCATAACCGTTATACTCACTCTTACCGACAAAAACCTTTTCCTGCGGCACGCAGCTACGGCTCTTCCGAAGACCACCCTGGTATATGACCTGATGCTGCCCATGCTGCTGTTCGGGTGCCTGGGCGCGATCACGTGGGCCATACGGGGCACCAGTGGCTGGGGCGGCATCGACGGCACGCTGGTGCCGGGGCTGACCTGGGGCATGCTCTGGTATTACCTGTGTTGGCGCAAGGGGCTGGACGCACGGGGTATTGTGCTGTGGCTGGGCCTGGGTCTCGGGTTGGGCGGCGAACTGGGCTATGGCCAGTATGTGTCTTGGATACGGGGTTCATTCGAAACCGCCTCCGGCCCGCTTCCCGTTTCGCCCTGGACGGGATACCTGTGGTTCGCAGTCTGTGGTATAGGCTGGGCGGCGCCGGGCGGAATTCTGCTGGGCTGGGCGCTTCATGCCGGGGTATCCCCCGGAAAATGGACGGTGCGTGTTCTGTTGCTGCTGGCGTTGTTGGTCATCCTGTTCGATGCGCCCCTGCCGGGACTGGACGCGGGGGCGGTTTCTTGGACAGGAACGCAACTTGCCCGCACGGCGCCCGGGCTGCTCTTTCCCCTGGCGGACACCAGCCTCTACGTGGGCGAACTGGACCGCCACCTGATCCGCACGGTATACACCAACACGCAGAACGCGGGGGCGCTCGTGTGGTGGTTGTGTGCCCTGTTGCTGGCGGTATTGCAGCGGGACCGGGCGACACTGGTGTGCGGCGCGGTGCTCGGCGCCGGTTTCGGGGTGGGCTTCGCTCTCAGCGCGGCATGGTGCCTCGGGTACGGTATCGCGCCCGCCTATATCGACTGGTGGAAAATGTGGGAACTCCATGCCGGCTTTAATCTGGGTGTGCTGTATGCGCTTCTGTGGTACTGGGTCGTCCGCCGGGCCGTTAAATCGATGCCGGAGGGAACTTCACCGCCCCCTGTTTCATTCAACCCATCACAGGAATGGTTCGCTACGTTTTTTATGGCCTTCAGCGGTTTCCTGCTGGTTTTTGCCGCGGGCGCCGAATATTTCTTCTGGACCGGCCTGCTGCTGGCCCTGTTTTACGCACTGTCCCTGATAATCCTCGCAATGCCGGGCGGTACGAAGGGAGGAGGACCTTCCGCAACGGAACTGCGCAAGCGGGTTTCGTTCATTTACAGCGCCTTCCTGCTGGTGTTCATCCTGATTCACGGCGCCACTTCCCGGCTGGGAGTTTTCCTGGAATGCTACAGCCCTTCGGAAGTGGACCAGTATGCGTGGCCATTCGCGCGCATTGCTTTGTTTCTTCCCCCGGCCTTGCTGGTCACCATCGTCACCCTGTATTGTCTCGTCCGCGCCCGCTTCGTTTCAGAAAAACAATGCTCTGCTGAACAATACCTGGCCGGCCGCATGATCGACTTGTTCGCTTTCATTGCCCTGGTGGGCGCCCTGTCCATCTGGCCCGAAAAAATCGGGGTCCTGTATGCATTATTTTTGATGGTCGCGCTCTTTGCCTTTACCAGGATCAACCGCCGTTTTGACGGCATTAACGCCGGCCGGGGCTAACCGTTCCGGGTCCCGAGTGGCGTAGCGATGTTGCTCGGCGCGGAGAGCCCATGCCGCTTAACGGCCTTATGCGCGTTTAAATTCTCTCAACGGATATAGTGTCCCTGCCGGGGGCCATGGGACATTCCTGAAATAAAAGTGCGACGCGGGAGCAAACTGTCCCGCGCCGCGCTGTGATCTATGGAGAAAGGTTACTCTACAGTAACGCTCTTGGCAAGATTACGGGGCTGGTCCACATCGCAGCCCCGGTTTACCGCGACGTAGTAGGCAAAGAGTTGCAGCGGCACCGCCACAATGATCGGGCTGAAGGGCTCGTAGCAGTCCGGCACGTAAATCACGTCTTCACTGTGGGAGAGGATGTTGGTGTCCCCCTCGGTGGCCACGCTGATAACAAGTCCGGCGCGGGCCTTGATTTCCTGAATGTTGGAAACCACCTTGTCATAGGTCTCGCCGGCAACCGCGACGCATACGACCGGCAGTTCATTGGTTACCAGGGCGATGGGGCCGTGCTTCATTTCACCCGCGGCGTAGCCTTCGGCATGGATATAGCTGATTTCCTTGAGCTTCAGGGCACCTTCCAGCGCGCTCGGGAAATTGAAACTACGACCAAGGAACAAGGCGCTCTGGGCGTCGCGATACTTGGGCGTGGCGGCAAGTGTCTTGATAACATCCTGATTGTCCAGGATGGACTGGATCTTGTCGGGAATGGCACGCAGGTGGGCGATCATTTCCTTGGCCTGCTGCTTGTCCATGACGCCGCGTGTTTCCGCGAGCCAGATGGTGAACAGCGCGAAGGCGGTCACCTGGGAGGTGTAGGCCTTGGTCGAGGCGACGCCGATTTCGGGGCCGGCTTGCTGGTAAATCACGCCGTGGGATTCGCGGGCCACGCTGGAGCCGACGGCGTTCACAATGGACGCAACCTGGGCGCCCAGGCTCTTCGCGATGCGGATGGCCTCGAGGGTGTCCGCCGTTTCACCGCTCTGGGACACGGGAATCATGATGGTGTGAGGCGGCACGATGGGGTTGCGGTAGCGGTATTCGGACGCCAGGTCGAGTTCTACGGGCACCTTGGCGAATTGTTCAATCAGGTACTTGCCAACCATGCCGGCGTGCCAGGCGGTGCCACAGGCGACAATCACGATTTTCTGGCAGGCTTTGAGTTCATCGAGGCTGATGTTCATGTCGGGAAGCTTCACTTCCGCGGAGCCTTCTTCCACGCGGCCGCGGAGCGTGTTGCGGATAACGTCCGGCTGCTGGTGGATTTCTTTTAGCATGAAGTGCGGATAGCCTTCCTTCTCGGCGGCGGCGTCGTCCCAGTCCACATGCTTCAGTTCAAGCGTTACGGGATTGCCGGCAAGATCTTCGACTTTTACTTTGCCGCGACGAATCTCACAGACCTGGCCGTTGTCGATGTACATGACGTCGCGGGTATATTTCATGATGGCGGGCACGTCGGAACCGATAAAAGCCTCGTCCTTGCCCACGCCGACGATGAGCGGGCTGCCGTGGCGGGCGGCCACCATTAAATCAGGATGATCTTTGGCAATGACGCCGATGGCATAGGCGCCTTCCACATCCTGGAGGGCGCGCTGCACGGCCTTGAAGAGGTCGCCCTGGTAATACTTGCGTACCAGGTGGGCAATGGTCTCGGTGTCCGTCTGGCTGCGGAAAGTCACGCCTTCGCCTTGCAGTTGGGCACGCAGTTCCTGGTAGTTCTCGATGATGCCGTTGTGCACCACGGCGATTTCTTTGGCCATATCAAAGTGGGGGTGGGAGTTCACCTCGCTAGGCACGCCGTGGGTCGCCCAGCGGGTATGCCCGATGCCCAGCTTGCCTTCAAGAGGGTTCTCGGCCAGTTTGGCATCCATGATCTTCAGTTTGCCCAGGCTCTTGACGCACTCGAGGCCTTTTTCGTTGACCACGGCCACGCCGGCCGAGTCATAGCCGCGATATTCCAGGCGATGCAGTCCGGTCATGATGACTTCCACGGGGCTCCTGTCGCCGATATACCCTACGATTCCGCACATAGTTACGTTCCTTTTAGTGTTGCTGACAAAAAACTTGTATCTCTTCGCGCATGCCTGACGGGGCGCGTCAACGCCCCGTGCCGGCCTGTAGTTGGAAAAACGGCGGCTTACACTTAGGGGAAGGCAAGCCGCCGCACTCTATAATAATCATGGCACTGCCCAAAGGCGGCCATGGCATGGGGCAACAATTAGCGATACAGCGCCTTGGCATCTTCCAGGGTCATGGGCTTGTAATCGCCGGCATGGCCCGCCTGGCCGAAGGCTTTCATGCGCGCGACATACACTTCATACGCGGCTTCGCGGGCCGGCTTCAGATAATCGCGCGGATCAAACTTTTCAGGCTTCTCCGCGAACACTTTGCGGATGGCGCCGGTGATGGCAAGACGGCTGTCGGTATCGACGTTGACTTTGCGTACGCCGTGCTTGATGCCGTCCTGGATTTGTTCAATGGGGATGCCGAAGGTGTCGGGCATGTTGCCGCCGTACTGGTTGATAATGTCGACCAGTTCTTTGGGCACGGAGCTCGAACCATGCATGACCATGTGGCAGTTCGGCATCCGCTTGTGGATCTCATGGATGCGTTCCATGGCGAGGGCCGGCGGCAGCATTTCGCCGGTGACGGGATCCTTGCGGCCGGACTTGTAGGCGCCGTGGCTGGTGCCGATGGCGACGGCCAGCGCGTCCAGTTTCGTCTTCGCCACAAAGTCTTCCGCCTGGGCAGGGTCGGTCAGGTGGTCCTGCACCTGCGCGTCGCTGAGGCCCGCGCCGTGGCCGTCTTCAATGCCGCCCAGGCAGCCCAGCTCGCCTTCCACCGTGACGCCGAGCGGATGGGCGTATTCGACCACCGCCAGGGTAACGGCGACATTCTGCTCGTAGCTGTTCGGTGTCTTGCCGTCTTCACCCAGTGAACCGTCCATCATCACCGAGGTGAACCCGAGCGCGATGGCTTCCTTGCAGGTTTCAAGGCTGTTGCCATGGTCCAGATGCATCGCCACGGGGATGTGCGGAAATTCTTCCGCGGCCGCTTCCATCAATTTCTTAAGGTAGATCATTTTGCTGTATTTCAGCGCGCCGCGACTCGCCTGGATGATAACCGGGCTGTTGGTGTCGTTGGCCGCCTGCATGATCGCCTGAATTTGTTCCATGTTGTTGACATTGAAGGCGCCAACACCATAGCCGCCTTTGGCGGCCTCATCCAGAATCTGACGCATGGGTACGAGTGGCATGGGTATTCTCCTTACGGTTGCATGTATTGATACAGAAATCTCGGGTTACACGTTTGGCAAGAGGGTGGTTTTTGCTTTGCCGGAATCACGCAGCCGTTTATCCCGCAAAAGCATACCGTTAGAAGGGAGCCTTAAGGCATTCTTCTCACGGCGTGATTGTATAACAAATGAGAGGGCGGATTCAAACTTTTATTGATTCCACCTCGATGGCGGGCATGAAAAAAATGTCTTTGTAATCGGGCGGCAGCGTCATCGCGCCTCGCTGGCGCCGTGTTTCCCCCGCGCTTTTAATACGTCCCGAATAAACACAAAAAGGACGCCTCTATTTTTTCTAGAGGCGCCCGCTAGTCTTAAACTTGTAATAACGCTCAGGCAGAATCAGAAATTAATACTGCGCAACGCGGACATCCGCGCCGCCACCGCCTGTGGCACCGCCACCGGCACCGCCGGCCGCGCCACCCGCGCCACCCGCACCGCCGCTTACCGTGCTGCCCACGAGTTCCGTGTCGGCAGGCGCGGCATCCTCAGACGCGGCAATCGCCACACCGGTCAGCACGCACGTCATGACGACCAACGTAACAATCACCATCCACAGACGCTTTGTACTCTTCATGGATTCCATCTCCTTATCTATTTTAAGGCCTCATCGTCAAAATCAGGCGTCACATACCCTACTGGTAACGCTTATCTGAGAGTATTGTACAACATTGGCAGCGAAAAGTAAAGCTTTTTTTTGCCCCGCAACGCCATGGTTATCATAGTCATATTCCGCTTGTTACGAATTTTTCCTGATACTGGACCGTTTTATGGCATTTATTCACCGTTGTCAGGCCTTCTGGCGGGATTATCGATTACCCCGACACGCTCAATTGTACCTTCTTCCGGCAAATAAGGTATGATACCGGGGTGAGTCATGGTCGACGCTTGACGATTAATAATAGATACAACAGCAATGGAGTAGCATGATGACGCAAAAGATTAAAATCAGGGGCATTATGGCGGCAATGGTCACGCCCTTTACCAAGGGTGGTCAGTATGTGGATTTTGACAAGTTAGGCCCCTTGGCCAACCGGTTACTGAGCCAGGGTGCGCACGGCCTGTTTCCTTGTGGAACCACCAGCGAGGGCCTGTTGATGACTCCCGATGAGCGGCGCGAAACCCTGGAGGAAGTGTTGCGCTCGGTGGACAAGAAGACACCGGTCATTGCGCATACCGGCACCTTCGATACGGCGACGACCATTGAATTGACGCGCCACGCCCGTGACTGTGGCGCCACGGCGGCGTCCATCGTGGCGCCGGGCTATTACGGCTACGATGACGATGCCTTGTTTCAATATTATCGGACCATAGCGCGTTCCGTGGAGAAATTCCCGATCCTGCTTTATAATATTCCTTCCTGCGCCCGCAATGTCCTTCAGCCGGAATTGGTGCTGCGTCTTGCGGAATCGGAGGAGAATATTGTCGGCATCAAGGACAGCTCCGGTGTGATGACAGGCATCACCCGTTTGGTCGGCAACGCGCCGGACGGATTTCATGTAATCTGCGGCACCGATGATTACGGATACCAGGCCCTGCTCGCCGGTTGTCCCGCGGTCGTGTCAGGGCTTTCAAACGTGGTCTGTGAAATTTATGCCGCCGTTTATAATAATATTCAGAAGGGCAATCTGAAGAAGGCCTGGCAGGAAGAGGTGCGGCTGGAAAAAGCGGCGCGCATTTTCAAATATGGCCAGAACCTGGCCGCCTTCAAGGAAGGCCTGCGCCTGCGCGGGTTTGACGCCGGTTATGTGCGTCCGCCGCAACGTGAGTTGACGGCGGCGGAAAAACGCGCCCTTGAAAAAGGAATGAAAGAGATAGGCATTATCTAGCGGCCATTTTTATGGACAGTATGGACCGGATGGACGTTTGAATGGGCGACAATCCTGTCCATCCAGTCCATAGAAGTCCATAATGTCCATATTCTTGAAAATACCGAGGATTCCTTTTCATGAATCTGACTATTGCCCAATCGACCCTTCATGGCACGGTAGTGGTGCCCGCGTCCAAATCACATACCATTCGCGCGGTGGTGGCTGCGGCGCTGGCGGGCGGCGAAAGCGTGATTGACACCCCCCTGGAATCCGCCGATGCCCGGGCTGCACGCCATGCCTATGCCATGCTGGGCGCCGAGATTGCCGTGGAGCCCCGGCGATGGCGCGTCCAAGGCACGAACGGCTGCCTGAAAACACCCGATGATGTTATCAACGTGGCGAACTCCGGCACCACCATGCGCATGGCGCTGGGCAGCGCGGCGCTCCTTGATTCAGGCGCCGCCGTGCTGACGGGTGATGCCCAGGTAAGGCGGCGTCCCTGCGGTCCCCTCGCGGCGGCGCTAAACGCCCTCGGAGCCCAAGTGCGGTCCACGCGGAATAACGGATGTCCGCCCATGGTTGTTACTGGAAAGATGCGCGGCGGTGAAGCGGAAATAGAAGCCGTCACGAGCCAATATGTCAGTTCGCTGCTGATGAATGCGCCCTTGGCGGAGGCGGACACACGACTGCGGGTGCCGCTCCTGAACGAAAAGCCCTATGTCGTGATGACCCTGGACTGGCTTGAACGGCAGGGGGTTCGGGTGTCGCATAATGAGGACTTAAGCGAATTCCATATTCCCGGCGCACAACGGTACCAGCCTGTGAACCGCCCGGTACCGGCCGACTTCAGTTCCGCCACGTTCTTTCTCGCGGCGGGCGCGCTGCCGGGAAATGATGTTTGTTGCCGGGGCCTGGACATGAACGATCCCCAGGGTGACAAGGAGGTCGTCACTTACCTCAGGGCCATGGGCGCCGAGGTGACCGAAAGCGCTGATGGCATTGTGGTCCGGGCGGGAACGTTGCGCGGCTGCGAACTGGACCTGAATGCCACGCCGGACGCGTTGCCCATGATGGCCGCGCTGGCCTGCTTCGCGGAGGGCGTTACCCGCCTGGTCAATGTGCCCCAGGCGCGCCTGAAGGAGACGGACCGCATCCGGGTGATGCATGAAGAACTGGAAAAACTAGGCGCGCGCATTACGGAACTTGAGGACGGGATGGTGATCGAGGGAGGCGCCCTGCACGGCGGCACCGTGGCCGGTCATGATGATCACCGTGTCGTGATGGCCCTTGCCGTGGCGGCTACGGCCATTCCTGAAGATGTGGTGATTCACGGCGCCGAAGCCGTCAATGTGACCTATCCCGGGTTTGTGGATGATCTCGCTTCGCTGGGCGGCGTCGCTGCCTGTGACGCTTGCTGAACATGGAAGGATGCTGCACTGATGAATATCGTGGTTATGGGGCCGAAAGGCGCCGGTAAAACCTCCGTGGGCATCGCCCTGGCGGAAACGCTGGGCAGGCCCTGGGTGGATACGGACCGGATCATAGAAGCGCTGGATGGCAAAGGGCGCACATGCCGGGAAATTTTCATCGCTGACGGGGAAGAGGCCTTCCGCGCCCTTGAACGCGAGGCGGCCTGCCGCGCGTCTGAACTGGCCTATCACGTGGTCATTACCGGCGGCGAACTGATGATGAACCCCGACTCGCGCAGGCCTCTGCGGCATGGGGGTGTGCTGATCCTGTTGAAGGCGCAGCCCGCCATCCTGTGGGAGCGTGCCACGCGCGGCGGCATTCCCCCCGCCTTCGCGGGTGAGGACGGCGAGTTTCGCTTCTACCAACAGTGCGCCCAGCGCAAGGAAGTATTGACGCCCTTCGCGGACATTGTGCTGGACACGACGGACGGCGTGCCGGAAGTGCTGGCGGCGGCGCTGGCGGACCGCGTCGGTGAAGAACTGGCCCTGCGCAGTCTCCGGGCGAACTCTTTCGGCGAAATCATAACGTGCACCACCTTCGGTGAAAGCCACGGCAAAGCCATCGGGGTGGTGCTCGACGGCGTGCGGCCGGGCACTCCCCTTGAGAAGGAAGACATTCAGAAGGAACTTGACCGGCGCCGTCCCGGACAGAGCAAGGTGGTCACCCAGCGCCGCGAGGCCGACGCCGTGGAGATCCTGTCCGGCGTGTATGAAGGGAAAACCACGGGCGCGCCGCTGGCCATGATTATTTATAACGAAGACCAGCGGTCAAAGAATTACGACGATTTGAAAGACCTGTTCCGGCCGGGGCATGGCGATTTCACTTTTTATCAAAAGTACGGCCTCCGGGACCACCGCGGCGGGGGACGCCAGTCCGGGCGCGAGACCGCGTGCCGCGTGGCGGCCGGCGCTTTCGCGCGCAAGATCCTGGGCAACCTGGGCGTGCGCATCGTCGCCCATGCCTTGGAGATTGCGGGCATTCGGGCAACACGCTGCGACCATGACGTTATCGAACAGAACCCGGTGCGCTGCGCCGACCCGGATGTGGCGCCGCTGATGGAAGAGGCCATTCTGAACGCGCGCGCGGAAAAGGATTCCGTCGGCGGCATCATCCAACTCGAAATTTACGGCCTGCCGCCGGGCCTGGGCGATCCCGTGTTCGGGAAGCTTGACGCCCGTTTGTGCAGCGCCATCATGACCATAGGCGCCATCAAGGGCGTGGAGGTGGGCGACGGATTCGCCATCACGAAACTGCACGGGTCGGAAGCCAACGACGGCATGAGCCCGGAGGGATTCACCAGCAACCATCATGGCGGCATCCTGGGCGGCATTTCGAGCGGCGCGCCCGTCATCATGCGCGTTGCCGTCAAGCCGACCGCCTCGATAGCCACGAAGCAAAGTACCATCACCGTGACCGGTGATCCTTGCGAGGTGGAAGTCAAAGGCAGGCACGATCCCTGCATCGTGGTGCGCGCGGTGCCCGTTGTTGAGAACATGGCCGCATTCGTGCTGCTCGATGCTTTTGAAATGCAGGCACGGCTGAACCCCGAGTGGGCCAAGAAGCATTATCCCATTTCGTAAATCATTTTCTCGTGCGGGACATACGGGCAGTCTGTTTTCACGGCGTCGCCCCCCGGCGAAGGAAACGGGAAACAAGACGATTCAGGCGCCACGGTCCGTATTCTGAAGAATGAACTCCACTATGGGCGTGGGGTCATCCAGGCCGTGGGGATGATGCTTAAAGCCTTTTTTGAGGAGGAGCGTCATGGAACCGCCCAGTTTTTCGTACCGCTCCTTAAGAACAACCGTGTTCTCCTCGAAAGGCACCACCTCGTCGGCGTCGCCGCATACGTGCAGCAACGGGATTTTCGCGTCGGCCAGGGACTTCAGGTTGTCAATCGGGTTCTTGTCATAAGCAAGCGCTTCCGCCTCGGATTCAAAATGGTAGCACTGCAGCAACTGCTTAAAGTCTTCAGCGCTGCCGGGCCCTTTTCCCTTGCCACCGGGCCAGCTCTTGAAATCACATACCGGGTTGTCGCCGTAAATGCACGATACCTTGTCCGGGTGCGCCGCCGCCCAGTTGTACACATACAACCCGCCGCGGCTCAATCCTTCCAGCGCAGGTTTTCGGGACAGGCCGTGCTCCTTCGTGAGGAACCTGTACAGCGCGGCCCAATGCCCCATGGCGTCGGGGCACCCGAAGGTGTTACCCACCTCCATGTACACCAGGTGAAAACCTTTTTCGACGAGGGCGATATCCGTTTCGGGCCGGTGGTCAAAAAATTCCGCGCGCCAGATCCAGGGCTTTCCCGGGGCGACCGTTTTGGGCGCCACCACCAGCGCCTTTGTGCCGTCCACTTCGAAATCATAGCGGTCAAAACCGCGCCAGTCGGACTTGACCCCGGGGAAAGGCGGCTCCGGTTCGGCGCAAAGAGAAAACATCGGAGCAACGGCGGCAACCGCAACAATCCAAGTTAACAATGTCCGGCTATGCATAGGGTGATTCCTTTCCTGGCGGCAGGCGCGCCTGCCGCATTGTACTCCGAAAACGCCCGACAGGAAAATCTATGGGGAGTGCTATAATGTATACAGCCCCAATGCTGCTGTTTCAACGCGGCCAGGGCGCTTACGAAAGGATGTGTACCATGAACGGGAAGCAATGGTTTAACAGAACCTTCCTCGCGCTGCTTGCCTGTGGCGCCTTTTTGGCCGCCGGATGTCCCTGCGTTATTTCAGGGAACGGCAACGAGGATACGGCGGTGCGGATGACGCCCTTCTCCGGCCGTTTTGGGTATCTCCTGGAAGGTCGCTACGATTTCACGGGAACCCTGACCAAGGAGGCGCTGACCGACCCGAACTGGGTTTTGGAGGGAACCTTGACTTTTCCCACCACCGGCTATACGGTGCGGCAGCCTGATGTCCGCGTCGCGGAATCCTATCCCGAACAGGTCACCGTAACCATCACGGTGACGCCCCCCGCGCCCGGGACCATCGTGGCGCAGGCAACCTTGCCTGTTCAGGTTACCGCGGATATCGCCGCCTCCAACGAGGCGAAATTCAGCATCCATATTGTGGATGAGGGCGGCTCAACTGATACCGGTGCGCCTGAAGTCCTCCTGCATAAGGAAGAAGATGACTGGCAGTTCCTTCCGGATGAGATAAATCCAGTCCTGCTTGTCACCTGTCCCTCCGGGATAGGGTCCGCCGTGGTCTACTACCAGCCGGCCGGTTCCGCGCCGACCCTTTCCATCGGCCTGGCCTATGGGCCGGAACAGCCCTTCCCCCGTCTGGAGGGCGTGGACGTAACCGGGCCCGACGGCAAGAAATGGTCCGGCCTGACCACCTCACCCCAGCCCGACGGCCTCCGCTTCACCATTCCCGAAACGGTCTTCGAGGCGGGAAATCACCTGTTCACCATCAGCTGGGTGGACATGTATCGCTGAAACCGCAAGCAGGAACAAACCGCCAGATTCGCCTCTTTGCCGTATACCGGGGAATTCAATCGTCCCCACGGGTCTTCATGGGCGGGTATCCCATGTGTTCCCATTTTGGACGCAACCCCTTCGGGGTAAACGTTATTTTGTCTTATTCTACCCAGGGTAGCGGGGTACCGTAACCCTTTGTTATAGAATTCCCTTGGGATGCGAAGAGCAAACAGCCGTTTTTCGTGTTGATAGTTTCACACTCACGACTTACCCCTAATGACAAGAGTATAACTTGGGAACGACCCCAACCAAAGTATTATTGTGATTTATATGCTTTTTGTGGCGAACAATGACTTTGAAAAATTGGCACAGAAGGCACAGAAAACAAAAAAGTTTTATTGCCCTGACTTCTTTGAAATAATGTTGGAAATTAACAGATAGGAATACAGAAGTTTTTTTGAGCTGGCTTCTTTGAATCCGTATAGGAAGCAGACGGTTGATACTAAGGAAAGGGGAGACCCATGAACACAGGACCGCGCTTTCAGACGACACGCCGTTCTTTCCTGCGGGTTGCCGCGGCGGGAACGCTTGCGGGAATGTTGCCCCGGCCGGGCGCCACGCAAAGCAGTCCCTCGCCGCCGCCCAACATTGTCATCCTCTACGCCGACGACATGGGCTACGGCGACCTGGCCACCCAAAACCCTGACTCGAAAATACCCACCCCGAATCTCGACGCCCTCGCGCGGGACGGCATGCGCTTCACCGATGCCCACAGTTCTTCGGGCATCTGCACACCGAGCCGGTACGCCCTGCTGACCGGCGGCTATCACTGGCGCAGATTCCATGACATCGTGCACAGTTTCGGGCCCTCCGTGTTCAGCGACGAACTGACCCTGCCGGAAATGCTGCGGCAACGGGGCTATCATACCGCCTGCATCGGCAAATGGCACCTAGGCTGGGACTGGGAGAGCCTCCGGACCGGCCCGCCCTCCGATGAGAAGACCGGAGCGAAACCGGGGGACTATGACTGGTCCAAACCGGTCCCGGGCGGTCCGACGGCCCATGGCTTCGACTATTATTTCGGCGACGATGTGCCGAACTTCCCGCCCTACACCTGGATGGAAAACGACCGGATACTTGATACGCCGACCGAGATGTACGCCTCGGATCCAGTTCCGGAAGAGGGCGCGGCCGAAGGACGCCCCGGCCCCATGGCGCCGGGCTGGCGGCTGGACGCAGTCATGCCGCGCCTTACGGAAAAGGCTGTTGAATGGATCGGCGCGCAAAAATACGCTGACAAACCGTTCTTTCTGTATTTCCCCTGGACCTCCCCCCATGCGCCTATTGTTCCCACAGATGCATTCAAGGGCAAGTCGGGCGCCGGGCCTTATGGTGATTTTGTCTGCCAGAGCGATTGGAGCGCGGGGCAGGTGCTGAAAGCATTGGATGAGAACGGTTTCCACGACAACACCCTCGTGATTTTCGCCTGTGACAACGGTCCAGAAACCTATGCCTACCCCCGCATTCAGAAGTACGGGCACCGCAGCATGGGCCCCCTGCGCGGACTCAAACGGGACATCTACGAGGGCGGACACAGGACGCCCCTGGTAATGCGCTGGCCCGGTGTCATCCCCGCCGGGAGCGTCTGCGACGCCCTGGTCGGCCAGGTGGACATCATGGCCACCCTTGCCGCCATTACGGGGTGTTCCCTCCCTGAAGCCGCCGCGCCGGACAGTTATGACCTCACGCCCCTCCTGCGCGGCGAAGTCCCGGACCCACCCATCCGAACTGCCCATGTCCACAACACTTTCGCGAAGCACTACGCCATACGCCAGGGCGACTGGGTGCTCATAGATGCGCGTTCGGGCTACGAATCCAGGACGCCCGAGTGGTTTGATAAAACCTACGGCTATGAACCCAATCCCCATGAACAGGCCCTGTATAACCTGCGCGAAGACATCGCCCAGCGCACGAACCGCCTTGAGGAATTTCCAGAAAAGGCGGCGGCAATGAAGCAACTGTTGAAACAGATACAGCAGCAGGGACAGCGATTTTCAAAAATCCAGAGTCGATAGGACGGCATGGCCAGGAACTGGAATCTTGGGTATACCTTTCGCGAACACTGTCTATATCCACGGCCAGGCGAGAGGCAATGAAAACGCGATAAGCCAAGTGAATAATATCGTTGTGGCGACAGCCCCGGCCCGCCAGTCGGCGGCGGCACGGACGGCCAGGGCGTGTGTCAGAGACACCAGTACAACAGTCAGCGCGAAAAGGATCAGACTCATCCCACTGAACGCCAGGGGCGGGCCCAGCAACCACAGCGTGACACCCGCGGCCAACAGGGGCACGGCGCGGGTCAGCGCGGCCACCGCGAAACGCGTCCGCGAACGGGCAAAGGGCAGCCGCTCCAGCAGCCAGGCATCCAGGAATACAAGCGGTCCCAGTATCAGCGTCAAAATCCCCCACGTCAACAGCCTCCCCGGATGATCCGGGGAGCAGGTATAGACATGACGGTTCAGTAGTACGGTCAGCAAGAGGATGAACATCATGCTGAACACCACGCCGCGCGCCGAGGCGGAAAATAGATTTCCAGAGCGGGGCGGCGCGCCGGGACCGCGGCATCCCAGGAGGCGGCCCGCAATGCGGTACGGGTTGACACTCCACGCGCGCTTTCGCGGAGGCGGTACACCGTGGACAGGGGCGGGACGGAACAGACCGGCAATGCCTTCCGCGATAACCAGGGCGGCGAGGAAGCCCAGCGGGATGGCTGCCGTAAAGGTCAGCCAGTAGAGGCAGGGGAACACGGGCTCAGGCGCGGTTTTCACTACCCCGCCCGTCCAACGCATAATGCGTTGGATGAGGAGCGGATCGTGCGCCTCGAGGACATGGTCGCTGAACGGGCTGGTGACGAATTCGCCCCAGCCGTCCAGGACTTTGTGCGCCTGTTCCCGGGTGAAGAGTTCCTCGTACTTTCCCGCCGCCACAAGGGTGGGACAGGCGAGTTCTTGCTTTGGCAACGCCCCGAGGGCGATGAAAGCGTCGGCCAGCGGTTCTTCGCGGAAGGCCCGGTCGCCCGCGAAACCGCCCATGGAATAGCCCAGGTAAACCAGGGGCACGCCGGGATAGTTTCGACGTGCCCAGAGGCACCAGTTATGGACATCGGCCGGGTTTTCGTCCCAGTTGAAACGCAGCCGGCATTTGCCGTGCCCCCCAAAGTCCAGGGCCACCACGTCATAACCGTTCCGGGCGAAGGCATAGGCGATCATGAACATGATGCCCCGATTGGCCGTGACCCCGTGCCCGGCGACCAGAACGCCCCGGGGTGTTTCACCGCTCTTCCAGAGCGTTGCCGGACCGGGGGCGATTTCAGGCCCAGGCACATCAATTACTGTTCCCTCCAGCAGGCACAGGGGCGGCAGATGAATCAATGCGATTGCGCACAAGAAAAAACCCAGGGAAACGACCAGGCGGGTCATTTTCCAACTTCGATACTGAAGCATGGTGTCATCCTTTTCCTGTCCGTTCCCTCTGGTTCCCAAATTCTATTTGGGAACCCTTTCTCTCTTGAAATTCCATTTCACATTACGTAGTGTGTCGTGCTTTCCGCATGGCCTGAGGACAATGATTGCGAAGTAGAACTTCGCGGACACGTGCGTTCCCAAATGGAATTTGGGGACGAGCCCCGCACTGTGAGCGTGTCGTGCCGGGTGAAGCGGAACGTTTGAAAATATCCGTAAGTCTTCCTTGACCTGAATACATGAAAAGGCACAGAGAGATTGAAAGAGCGAAGCGTAACCCGCCTTCCTGCCGTGAAAAAAGGCGGGTTTCGCTTTGATTACCTTTTAGCCAAAGTTTTCTCCGCATCATTGCAGCCAGTTAATGTTTACAGGCCATGACACGGGTGACCGCTCCACCCGGCCAAATCCGCCACTTTTTAAAAATTTCAAACACAAGCACAAAGACTACTTTGGACTGCGCAAGCCATGCTTGCGCTTTCTCTTTCTGGTTCGGGGCGGCATTGAAACCGGTGCAGTTACCCGGGGACTAACCCGAACAAGAACGTAAAAGCGGTAGCAGGGCTACCGCACTCCAAAGCGTCTACATCTCTGGGTAGTGGGCAACGCCATTCAGTATACTCTTCGGGTTATCCCGCGTTGAGCAGGGCCTGCACCTCGGGCGTATCGATGTTTTCCAGGGTTACCACGGTAACGCCGGTGTCAATGACAGCAGGTATGGTTTCGCCGCGCAGGGCGGCCACGGCGGATTTCACGCCCTCATACCCCATCTTGAAGGGGTTCTGCACGATGAGCGCCTGGATGACCCCTTCACGCAGGGCTTTCAGCTGTTCTCCCGTGGCGTCAAAACCGATGAGTTTCACCTGGCCCACCTTGCCCGCGGCGCGCAGCGCCTGGGCTGCGCCAATGGCGCCCGGTTCGTTCGCGGCGAAAATGCCCGCGAGATTCGGGTGGGCGGTGATCATGTCGGAGGTGACATTCATGCCGATACCCACGTCGCTCTGGCTGTAGTTCGTAACGACGAGGGGCATGTCCGGAAATTCCTGGAGCCCTTCCTTGAAGCCCCGTTCGCGCAGTTCTGAGGTGGCCGCACCGGGCACAAAGGGAAGCAGCCCCACTTCGC
>JAAYBJ010000162.1 GCA_012730105.1 Candidatus Hydrogenedentota bacterium | reverse complement strand
TAACTTTTCCGAACCAATCCTCACAAAATTCCTGCGAGAAAAACTCGATTTACGCCAGACAAGGGCAAAAGGGCTGGCTGCATGATGAATAACAACCCCACATAGATCACAATACGGTACTCACAAGGAAATAACGCTCTTGAGACAAATTTATATTCCGTCTTCACCACCACGGTGATACTCTGTCAGCAATGAAAACCCGACGCATGCCCATATCCTATATAAAACGCTTGGATAAACCTGCAAAAAGTCATAAATAAAAGCCTTATACCATAAAGGTATGACGAACCCCGCTGATCCCCGGCCATAACTGTTTTCAAAGAAATTGTGACAAGCATGGCCAAAGAGGATTATCAGCATTCTGCTTTACTATTCTGTCTGGAGTACAATCCGTGAATAATAACTGCAACCAGAAGGAGTGTCATCATGGAAAAATGGCGCAAACAGTCTATATCGGTATTGACAGTCGCTCTTGGCATTTGTTGCCTGCTGTCCTTGTCGGCCTTCGCTGAGCCACTACGCCCGACGGTCAATCTTGACGGGGAATGGTCATTCAAGATGGACCGGCAGAACGTAGGTGAAACGGAACAGTGGCACGGGGATGCGGTTCCCTTCGATGACACCATCCTGGTGCCCGGGGCGTGGGAGGCGCAGGGGTTTGGGGAAGCCACGGACAAGTTGAAGCACCATTTCATCGGCAAAGGCTGGTACAAGCGCGAGGTGGAGGTGCCGGCAGCATGGTCCGGACGGCGGGTTTTCCTGTGTATCGGCGGGGTGCACCGGTACGCGGCTGTCTGGGTGAATGGCGTTTCCTTCGGCGAGCATATCGGCTGTCTCTCCCCCTTCGAATATGACATCACGGACTGCGCGCCCCCGGGCACGAAGGCGGTCATTGCCGTTCGCGTGGATTCGGAACAACGCTGGGACATCGATACCATGATCGGCGCGTGGGACATTATCGATTACATGGACACCTACTGGGGCGGCATCTGGGGCCATGTCACGCTGGAAGCCCGCAACGCGGCGTATCTCGAAGACCTTTACGTGGAACCTTATGTATCGCCGACGCGCTGCCGCGCATCCGTGACCGTACGCGGAACCCAGCCCGACACCTCCGCATTGCGTCTTGAATTGCTGGACCAGAACGGCGCTGTCCTCCAAACGGCCAACGCCCCGCAGGGGGTACCCATACAACCCCTGGAAATCGAGGCGCCGGCGGCAAAGTTGTGGACGCCGGACACGCCGCACCTGTACCGGGCGCGCATGTCGCTGGTGCAGGGCGACACCGTTCTCGACGCCGTGGAAACCCGTTTCGGATTTCGTGAGATCGCCATCGAGGGCGTGCGGATCCTTTTGAACGGGAAGCCCCTGTTCCTGCGGGGCTACGGTGACGATGCCATATACCCGGAGACCATGGCGGCGCCCTCCGATGAGGCCGTGTACCGCAAGAAAATCGAAATCGCGAAGGCGTACGGATTCAACCACGTCCGCCATCACAGCCATTTTCTGCCCCCGGAATATTATGACGTCTGCGATGAACTCGGCATGCTGGTGTCGCCGGAACTGCCCATCGGCTATCAGCAGTTCTACAACAAGGCGCAGGGGCCCGCCCTGGAACTGTATAAAACCGAGTGGGCGGCGGCGATCCGCCGCTTCCGCAACCATCCGTCCATCCTGGACTGGTGCATGGGCAACGAGATGTATGAAAGCATTCCCATTGCACCGGAGTTGTACCGCATCGCCAAAGAACTGGATACCACGCGCCCTGTGGTGGACACGGACGGCGTGTGGGTTCCCGGCTTTGGCGACGGTACGAGAGATCGCGACACGCTCGACCTGTATTTCATGCAGTTTGATGTGTTCAACACACCCCTCGATAATCCCGACCTATATCACTGCCCCGCGCCGCTTAAACCCGTCATTTCCCACGAAACGGGCAACTTCATCACCTTTCCCAGGCTGGACCAGATCGATTTGTTCCAGCACAACTTCATTCCCTTCTGGTTCATCGAGACCCGCGACAAGGTGCAACGCATGGGGCTGATGGAAGAGGTACCGCGCTGGGCGGAGAACACGGAGCGCCTCTACACCCTGCTGCGCAAGGTGGACATCGAGGCCATCCGCAAGAACCCGAATCTTTCCGGGTACCACTGGTGGCTGCTGCAGGATTACTGGACCACCTCCAACGGCATCATCGACATCTATTTCCGGTCCAAACCGGGCATTAGCCGGGAGGCGGTGCTGGAGTATAACAACGATGTGGTCCTGGTGGAAGACGGCCTGCAACTGACCTACCGCGGCGGAGAATCCCTCCAAACGGCGCTGCAGGTATCCAATTTCGGCCCTGCGATCCTTGGCAACGCCACCTTGTCCTACACGATAACGCTGGACGGGACGCCCATCACGGAGCGGACCCAGCCGGCGGCGCAGGCCCCACTGGGGACACTTACCAAGTTGGCCGACCTGTATGTGACACTTCCGGAAATCGACGTTCCCGCGCGGATTACGGTCAAGGCGCGCCTCATTTCAGATACGGATACCTATGCCAATGAATGGTCCTCATGGGCCTATCCCGCCCGGGTCCGCGCGTCCAGCACGCCCCTGTTCGCCTCGCCCGACCTCTTGGGTCTGTTCGGGGTCTTTGGCGCCCAAGCCCTGCCGGAACAGGCACCTTATCCCGTTGAGGCGGTCTATGTCAGCAACATGCTGACCCCCGAGCTACTCGACGCGGCCCTCGCCGGGGCATCCCTGGTGCTGTACAAGCCCTGGGACTTTCTGACCGAAGCGCCCACCCGCTTCAAGAGCGCCTGGTGGAAAGGCAGCGAAAGCGACAACAACGCCGGCACGGTGGTTTATGACAGCCCCATAACGCGCGCCATGGCGCCGGAAGGCTGGTGCGACGCCTCCTGGTACCGGCTGCTGGAGAACAGCGACGGCTACCTGCTCGACGGCCTGCCCTCGCAGCCGGAAGTGCTGGTGCGCGGCGTGGAGGTGGGCGGCGTCTGCCGCAACAAGTCCATGCTGTTCCAGGCAGCGGCCGGAGAAGGCTGTTTGCTGGTCTGCGGCCTGAACCTCGATGCCACCCTTGAGGACGGAACGCCCTGCCCGGCCGCCCAATGGCTGACGGGGCAGCTCATTGAATATGCGGAATCCTTTCCCAATCCCGGCAAGACCTTCACCGAAGCCTTCCTCCGCGAACGCGCCGCAGAAGCGCCCCGGCTCACACCGCCCTTTGTCGAAGGTTTTGCGCGCCTGCTCCGCAACGAAGGAGAGTCCGCCAACTGGTTTACCTACCGGAAACAACGGGACACCGCGGAAACGCTGCGCCAGATGAAAACAGGCGTCTGTCTTGAATGGGAGACTGCGCCCGTGCCGGATGCCCTCGCCGGGGATTCGCTGACCCTGGTATTTGCCGGCGCCCTGGGTTGGGTTTCACAACCGGCCACGGAAGGATTCGCGCTATCCCTCAACGGGACCGAAGTCCTGCGCTTTGACGCCACCACCAAGCGCAGCGTCTGGCATGACGCGTCCGGGCGGACCACATTGAACTTTGTCGTCCGCCGTTCCACCTCGGAAGACGCGGCTGGGCTTTTCTACCTGAACGTACCGTCGGAGATCGTCGTGCCGGGGCAGCCGGTCAGGATCACGGTCGCCTCACTGGGCACCGACAGCCAGCGCTGGTTCGCGCTACACCCCTACACGGATGTGCTTGGGGGAAAATAGATCAAGAAATTTTTTCTAGTGCTGCCTGAAGAAACAGGTCTTGTGGACGGAGTGGACAAGGTGGACGGAGTGGACAAATTTCGAGGCGCCGCCAGGGTTTACCGTTCCGGCCATTTCCACAGCGCCCGGGCGATGAACACGCTGAAGCCGAGTATGAGCGCCGTGACTACAATAATAGTAAGCGGGTCAAACCCTTCCATGTGCGTGGGACCGACGCCCATATCAATCTCGAAACCGCCGGCCTTATCCCCATCGAAGAGCCAGCCCACACTGCTCCCGAGAAAACCGTGTATGAAACCCAGGGCGACCAGGTTCCGATTGCGGTCCTCCATGAACACCCAGGACAGGAAAGAGCCCAGCACCCAGCAGACCAGGACCAGCATCCAGCTGTTGATATGAATGATCCCGAAGAACGCCCCGTTCAGCACGGCCACGCCCAAGCGCAGTTTCCACCGGTTTTCCGGGGTTTCGGCGGGGGCGAAACCCTTGCGCAGGCGCGTGCCAAAATAGGAACAGAAGAGCAGTTGCTGCAAGGCGCCCCAGAAGACGTAACCAAACACATCCAGCGCGAATTTGGGCCCTTCAAAATCCGAAAAGGCCGTGGTACCCATCACCGCGAAGGCAAGCAGGTACAATGCCGTCCCGAGAGGAAGCAAAATCTTGAGCACCGTGAACAGGGCTGAAAGAAAGTTGTCATAGCGTATGACAAAGGTACAGAAAAAGGAGGAGAGCAGGAGAACAAACAACCCGACGCCGATTTTCCCTGCCGGGTGCGCGATGACCGCCCGCGCGGTTTCCGCTTTCATGTCAAACAAAAAATCCGCTACCTCCACCCACTGCCAATAAGCAACGGCGGCCAGTCCACAGGTCAGAAATACAACAATTCCCGCCACGATCCTGCTTCCGGCCCCCTCGCCGCGGCGCACCCTGCGCCATAGGGCGACCGGGTCCCCCAGCCCCCAGGAAGTCAGCGTATCCCGATGCAGGAAAGGGCTGCCGAAAAGGCAATACAGGGCGGCCACGGTCAAGAACACGGTCACGCCGGTATTGATGCCGTCGTTTTCTCCCAGCACCCCGAAGAAATACTGGACATACCACAGCACCACCAGCAACAGGGTCATGACGAAGAAGGCTTCCACCACATTGAACTTGCGGGAACGTAGTTCCCGCTCCAGTTCTCCGCTGGTGTTGGCAATAGAACGAATCCAGGGCGCATCATACTTGTTGTTGTCGTGCATATATTTTCCTGTCATCAATTTCTTTACACTGTTCTTCATCTCACACAAAGGCACCAAGGCACAGAAGAGACTGTACTTGACAACGTAGGGTGACAGGATGCGCGCCAATCCCGCCGGGATTGGTTTTCCAGTTTGCCCTTGTGACTCCGTGTGAGAATTTCACCAGGACGTATTCTACCGCGAATAGAAATAAACGAAGGTCTATGCCTCCGATATGCAGTCCACCGTGACCCCGATGCGCGGTGCGGCATAGGCGATCTCCCTGAGGTAATCGCCGTAGACCATCATCCAGTGGGAATCACGGACTTCGTTAATCAGTTTTTTCCAGTCGCCGTGGATGCGCACATCCTGCTGGGACCGGCAGATCTCGTAGAAGGGATTGTCCTCGACCACGCCCCGGATGCCCACCCAGCGGCCCGTGGCGAATTCGGGGCTGATAAAGGTCAATTCCTGCCCGACCGGTATGTCGACTTTGGGCGCGGCGCCATATTCGGACTCGTAGTGCGTGAGAATGCGCACGGGATCATAGTGGACACCGTCCATGCGGCGCGGCCCGGTGCAATGGGCGCAGGTGACCACCCCGCCGTGGGGGAAGGTCGAATTATGCATGAACACGGGCTTGCCGCAAAGATACCGCAAGAAGATACCCGCGGGCACGATCACGAAATCGCTCTCACAAAAGGCGACATAACCCTCGTCGTTCAGCAGGCCGAGGGTCAGGCAGGCCGTTGTTTTCGACATGGGCAGAATGGTGCTCATGCACTGGTTGATGGTCATCAATTCCGTACCCGCTTCGGCCATGATCTCCTTGAAAATCCCGTAGAGGGCGAAGCAATTCACGACAAAGGCGCGATCCGTTTCCAGGACGGTGTTCGGCAATGCGAGATACTGTTCGGTCCACCGCTCGCATAGGGCCATTTTCTCTTTGTCTGCCAGCACCGAAGCGATACGTTTGCCCAAATCGTCATAGGACACGTCCACGATGTCGAATTTGAAGCGCTCGCGCGCGAACTGGGGTGCGCTGTCATCATATTTGCCCTGGGGGCCTCCAATGGCCACCACACGAGTTCCCGTGAAATTTTTCGCGGCGTGCAAGGCGCGCAGGCGCCAGAGCAATTCTTCGGGATCGTCAACCACCACATCCTTCACGGAAGCGCGCCTGGCCGGGTCCGGTCCCTCGCCTTCCTTGCGAAGCTGACGCACACTGAGCGCCTCGTACCAATAATAAACCGGGCCGGACTTGTGCCGCACGAAGATCAGGCCACCGTCCTCCAGCAAAGAAGCCTGCAGCAGGCTTCCCGAACCTGTGGCGGGATACACAATCACGGTATCCGCACCGGAGGCATGGGCCTTTATGGCATCCTCCGGCGAGGCGACGCGCGCTACAGGCAACACTTCCAGGGCAAAATCCGCGCGCCCCGCGAGGTCGTTCAGTTCCTCCGTGATGCGTTTTACCTCTTCCTCCACGGCCTCTAAGGTCTGGATACCGCCCCAAGACTTCCAGGAGGTCATTTCGCGGCGCTCCGGAATCCGGTACATGAGGATGGGCTGCACCCGCAAAGGTTTCCCGATGCGAAGATGGGCGCGGTCTGGGTTCCAGAAATCGCCCGGCCAAGAGGGCGTAGCCGAAGCCGCATAAGAGGCCGCGCCAACGGCTGCGGCCGCGGTCATGGCGGTGGTAACCCCGATAAACTCACGACGGTTCATGCAACACTGACACATACGTGGATCTCCCTGTTCGTGGATTTTCCTTGGGACCGAAACGTTCCCGGTCCGGTTTGCGCAACGTGATTATACACGGGAACGCCTGCGGATCGCACAGGAAAAGACCGCATGGGAATTTACATTGATGAAAAGGATGAATGGTGGTGCGGTTCTCCCCTCCTCTTTTCATATGCTATACTGCCACCATGAAAACAAACCACCTCTTTTCCCTGATTGCGGCGCTGTTGTTGTCCCTGAACATGGGGGTTCTCCATACACCGGATGCGGCGGCCCAGGCCACCGAGGCGCCGGCCGATGCCGCCGAAGGCCCGGATCCGGCAGTGATGGAAATGAAGCGGATACTGGAATCCACACCGTCACAGGGCGTCCTGTTTCCTGAATTCGAGACGCTCGCGCCGGAAGACCTGGCCGCGACGCCCGACGGGACAGCGTTGCTCGCCTGGGCGCGTGAGGCGTCCAATGAAACGCGCATTCCGGAGACTACCTATACGCTCTACCGCCTGTTCAAGGCCACCGGCGACCGGGACGCGTTTCAATCCCTTTATTTTGAAAAGCGCAACCTGCTCGCCCGGGAGGCGCTCGCGGTGTTGCTCGGCGGTGACATGACCCGCCTGGACCGCCTTAACGACCTGATCTGGTCCGTGTGCGAAGAAACATGGTGGGTGCTTCCCGCCCATGAAAAGACCGAGTGGTTTATCGATCTTTCCGCGGCGCAAACCGGGGCGTGGCTGTCTCAGATCACCGCCGTCCTGGGCGACCGCCTGCCCGAAGAGATTCGGGAGCGCGTCCGGCATGAAGTGACCCGGCGCATTCTAGACCCGTTCCTCGAGCATGGCGAAACCTACTGGTGGAACCTTGGCTACAACAACTGGACCGGTGTATGTTCCGGCGCGGTGGGTCAGGCGTTTCTATTGATGGAATCCGATCTGGACCGACAGGCGAAGGCGCTTGCCTTGATCGTGCGCCAACTGGAACGCTTTATAAACCAGGGTTTCAACGCCGACGGCGCCTGCCTCGAAGGCATCGGCTACTGGTCCTACGGGCTTTCCGAATATATCGTGTTCACCGAGATGATGCGGGCCCGCACAGGCGGACAGATTGACCTGCTTGCCGTTGACAAGATGAAACTGATCGCCCGATACCCGTTGGCGGTATATTTGGGGCACGGGACGTATGCGAGTTTCGCCGACTCCCATGAACACAACAGTCTCAGCCCCTACCTGGCGGGCAGGCTTGCCGAACGCACCGGTATCACCGAACTGAATCTGCTGGCCTCGGACAGTCCGCAGAGCCAGTTTCACTTCGCGCTCCGCAATCTTTTATGGAAGGGTGAAACACCATCCAATGACCTGCCGGTTACGGACATCTTTCTCCCTGAATCAGGCATAATAAAAATGACCACACCCGCCGCCGGTCGCACCCTGGTAGTGGCGGCAAAAGCGGGACACAACGCCGAGCCCCACAACAACAACGATGTGGGCAGTTTTATCGTTGCCGTGGACGGCGTGGTATACCTGTGCGACCCCGGCGCAGGACTGTATAACAAGGACTATTTCGGCAAGAAACGATATGAAAGCATTTTCGCGAATTCCTACGGACACAGTGTCCCCCGCATCCATGGACAGCTGCAGCCGACGGGTTCCAGGTTTCACGGCACGCTGGAAAAAACCGGTGAAAAATCGGCGCTTATCCGCTTTGAAAAGGCCTATGAGCTGCCGGAACTGCAGGAAGCGGCCCGTTCCATTACGCTGCAGGACGGCGGCCTGACCCTTGAGGACCGTTTTCAATTCACGGGCGAGGGGCTCGAAGTAGAAGAGGCGCTCATGACCTGGCAACAGGTCGAAGTGGACGGGCCTGTAGCCCGTATCAGCACGGACTCCGGAGTTCTTGAGATCCGGACCGACAGCGGGACGTTCATCGCGGAAAACCTGGAAGAGATTTGCAGAGTCAATAAGAAAAGCGGCGTGCTAACGCGAATTACCGTCACAAAACCCGCCGCCGCAAGCAGTACAGCGCGCTTTGAGATGAATTTTCATCCCAAATCCTGAATACACGGTCCAAGCAGAGTGCTGTTTACAAGCGACACCGATATTACGGGTGCTTTAAAAACGGAGTGTACTCAAGGTAAAATTGATTTTTTTGCAGAAGAGGGCGCAAGCGTCTTCCAACAATCAGAAAAGGAGACCACGGAACGATGACAACTAAGAATGAAACGCCGACCGCTTCACGCAGGGCATTTCTGAAAAGCACAGGTGTGCTGGGTGCCGGTTTATGCCTGGGCGCAGGTGGTACCGTGAAACAGGCGGCGGCCGCACCGTTTTTCCCCCGGCGTGAAAACAAGGAAGGGCCACTGCATACCTTTCTTACCTATTCGGACGATCCGGCCACGACGATCGACGTAAACCTCTGCCTCAAGGGCAAATCCGAACACGCAACCGTGTACTTTGACACGGTTTCCCGCAAGGGCGACAAAGACGCCTACGCGCAAAAAGTCGACGCGACCTACTACTCCACGCCGCTGGAAATGCTTGACCGCCGCGCCATGCACACGGCTGCCCTGAAAGGCCTGCAGCCGGACACCACCTATTACTTCATGGGCGGCGACCATGAAGGCGGCTATACGGATGAACGGTCATTCCGCACCTTGCCCGGCGGCAACGCGCCCATCCGTTTTATCGACGGCGGCGATATGAACATCGGCCCCCGGGCTCGTAAACTGCTGAAGTGGGCCGGACAACAAGACCCAGATTTTGTCGTGATCGGCGGCGATATCCCCTATGCCAACGGCCTGTTTGCGGAATACGGCGACTGGATTCAATGGTTCAAGAATTGGGACGAGTTCATGCATTGCAGCGACGGGCGTATGATCCCCATGGTAACCGCCGTCGGCAACCATGAAGTAAACCGTTATGAATCCGATAACCTCTATCTGCGATCTCCCTTATACCTCAGCCTCTTCGGGCGTCAAAGTGAAGCGCCATACTACGTTCGCAAATTCAGTAACGACGTGGTCATGTTCCTGCTTGACACCGATCATCTGGTTCCGATTGAAGGCGCGCAGACGACTTGGCTGGAACAGGAAATGGCGAAATACAAGGATGTAAAATACAAGTTCGCCTCTTACCATGTACCGCTCTACCCAACGCACCGGCCCTATGAAGGCGAAGCCTCCAAGGCCGCCCGGACCCACTGGGGCCCCCTCTTCGACACCTACGGACTGACTGTCGGGTATGAGCATCACGACCATGTGTTCAAGCGCTCCAAACCGCTCAAGGGCAACCAGGTCGTCGAAAAAGGCCGGGGCACCGTTTATGTGGGCGACGGCACCTTCGGCGTTGACCCGCGCACGGTGGATCCGCAGCCCCGCTGGTACAACGAGAAGGAAGGCAGCATCGCCCACTTCTGGGTAACGGATGTCCGTCCGGAAGGACTCGCGCTGAAGGCCATCGATGAGGACGGTGTCGAGGTGGACGCTTTTACGCTGCCCTAAGATTTAAGCCGGAGGTCAACAGACCGATAAGCCTTTTATTGAACGGGTTACGCTGCTCCCGACGATCGGGGGCAGCGTAACTCTGTCATTGACCATTGGAGCCAAGATAGTATGTTTACAAAGCGCTGGTATGGCGCCGCCATGGCAGGCCTGTTGTGGCTCGCGACGATTTTAACCGCCGTGGCGGAAACCGTGTCCACCCCTTCCTTTCATCTTCCCGCATCAGTGCAGCCTACAATCGGCGCCTGGTTTTGCAGCGATGATTTCCTGGAGCCGGACGGTTATAAAAAATACGTGGATTTGTTCGCGGAACATTCCATCTACGACCTGCTCTCCACCAGTTGCCGGGTAAATCAACACGAAGTGACGGAACCCGCGTTTCACGACCAGGTGCGGGCCGCCGTCGCTTACGCAAGGGAACGAGGTCTTAAAATCGCGCTGGACCTGGATGTCCGGATCGCGCGGGAAGCTTTCCGTGCCTTGTACCCGAACGAGCAACAGGAAATGTTGAGACTGCGCACCATACCCCTCCAGGCCACCGGTGAGGTGGAATACACCATTGCTTCGGACGTGCTAACCGATCACATGACCGGCAATACCACGCCCTATATCCCCCTGTCAGGACGGTTAGTACGCGTATACGCCTATGCCGGGGGTGAAGGCGGCATAGATCCGGACACCGTACGGGACATTACGGGGCAATGCAACGTGAAGGCGGCATCCAAGGATGAGGTGCGCGTTACCATCCCCTGCGACACCGCCACCGAAGGCCTTAGCGCCTGCGTCATGGCCGCATTCACCCATCTCACCCCGGATGTGTACGCCCCCCATCTGCTCGATTTTCAGCGGGCTATCATAGAACAGTACGCCGATGTGGATTTATCCGGCTTAATGAAGGATGAATGGGGGTTCCCACCGTGCCATGGCGGCTGCCCGGAAAAGAATGATTTCTGGTTTTCCGAGTTTCGTGCCGAGGCCTACAAGGAGGCGACTGGCGGACGCGATCTGGTGCGCGACTGCCTGCTTATGTATGCCGGAGAAAGGGGCCGGGAACGAGAACGCCAGGCCGCCATCAACATTCTTCTAGAAACATCGCGGGAACGCAATTCAGCCATTGAAGAACAGTATTATGACCTGACCAAAGCGTTTTTCGGACCCGATGCGGCGGTCGTTACGCATGCGACCTGGACACCCTATCCCGGGCCGTCTGAATTCAAAAAGAACGGACTGAACTGGTGGGCCGCAAAACGGGACTGGGGCCAGTCTGATGAAAGCACCCCGTTTCCCGCACGGACCGCGTTGGCCAAAAAATGGGGCGGCGGTGCATGGTATAACCAGTTCTACGCTACCCAGGTAACCGCTTATAATGAAAGTCTCTGGAACCACGCCCTGGGCGGCGGACGCATCAATTACCATCCACTATATCCCGCCCCGGAAGGCATGAACCGCCTCGACCGCAGCGCGCAACTGCTCTCCCCCGGCCTCATCACCGGAGAAAGCCGAATCCGCCTGCTGCAACTGATCACAAAAGCGCCTCTGGACTGTCCCGTTGCGGTAATCTTCGGCCATGCATGCGCCATGAACTGGGCGGGGCCCGCTTATGCGCAGGTGGGATTGGACGTAACGGACAGATTCTGGCGGGCCGGATTTTACGCGGACCTCATTCCTACAAGTGAAATAGTTTCCGGCGCCTTGACAATAACGGAGAATGGCGCCGTCCGCTACGGACCGCAACGCTATGCCGCCGTGGTGTTGTATCATCCTGAATTTGAACAGCCAGAAACCGCCGCATTTTTTAACCGGGTCCATCCCGATGCCACAGCCTTGTTCAGGGTTGGTGCGTGGACACGTGATTTCAACGCGCAGGATTTCGACGGCATTGCATCGCTCCCATCCGCCATGACAGCCTGCAAAGACGGGCCGGAAGCGGCCGAGAAGGCGATAGAAGCCCTGAAAAAATGCGGGATAAGGCCTTGCACTCCCGCGGAAAACCGGCTTCCCAATGAAACAGCCTGCCCCGGCCGGGAAGGCCGTATTCGGCTCACGGACCATACCGAGGTATTTTTGTCCGGAAAAGATAACGTTGCGGGTGACCCCATAAAGGGCGACTTTGACCTGAGCGGCCATCCTGTACGTGCGGAAGCGGAAGGTATTCTGGCCGCACGTTTCGATGGCGACGGCGCTCTCGAAGCGCTGGCGGCGGGCGGCTTGAAACAGTTTAACGGCGGCGGCGTGTCACTGGCGTTTGAGACCCCCGTCGATCTCGCTTACTGGCATGACGCCTCGGGACAGGCCAGGGGAGCGCTGCAAAATTGGTCCGGTGCCGTGCCGGCGTCTCTGCTCGCCCTGACATCGGACTGGCTTCAGCTCGCCACGCCCGCGTCGCCCCCGAACACCGATACGATTCCAACAGAAAAAGAAACCATCAACAAAACATCCGAATAACAACAGGAGGAACAACTATGCTGTGCACCTTGGCGCTCTTCCTGATTACACCGGCCATGCCCGTATTTCCGCAGGCGCTAGTCGAATTTACCGCCTGTGAACAAAACCCGGTATTTGAAGCCGCCGGGCCCGGCCATTGGGACGAGCATATCCGCGAGCGGGGCTGGATCCTGTACGAGGGAGGCCTGTATCACCTCTGGTACACGGGCTACACCTCCGATAAAAACGACATCAAGAAACTCGGCTATGCCTCTTCGACCGATGGCATTCGCTGGGAGCGTCACCCCGAAAACCCCATATACGGGGATAACTGGACCGAAGACATGATGGTGCTGAAGGTGGAGGGCACCTATTATATGTTCGCTGAAGGGCAAAACGACGAAACCCACCTGCTGACCTCCATCGACCGCATCCATTGGCAGGAACATGGCAGAATCACCATTAACAAGATGAACGGGGAACCCATCGCCCCCGGCCCCTTCGGCACGCCCACGGCCTGGCATGAGAACGGCGCCTGGTACCTTTTTTATGAGCGCAACGATGACGCCATCTGGCTCGCCACTTCGACGGACCTGAAAACCTGGACAAACGTGCAGGACGCGCCGGTGCTGGAACGCGGCCCCGACGATTATGACAAGGAAATGATCGCCCTTGACCAGGTAGTCAAGCAAGGTGACACCTATTACGCCTACTATCACGGACTTGTCCCGAACACCCGCCCGGACGAATGGACCTCGGCCGTCGCCGCTTCGAAAGACCTCATCCACTGGGAAAAGTATCCGGGAAACCCCATTGTGCGCGGTGACAAATCCAGTCCTGTGCTGGTCCAAACCAAAGACGGGTATCGCCTGTATACCATGCACCCGTCCGTCTGCGTTTATGAGGCCGTCCCGGGAAAGAAAAAATCGGTAGAGGCCGATAAAACATTCACCTTATGGCAGCTGCCCAATGGGGATGCGCCGCAGATGATGTCCTATGTGCTGCGTACGAAAACGGGCAAGTTGATTGTCATTGACGGTGGCTACCATAAAAATACCGCCTATCTCCGGGAGTTCCTGAAGGAGCGCGGCGGCAAGGTGGAAGCGTGGTTCCTCACCCATCCCCATGAAGACCACTGTGAGGCGCTGATAGACCTGCTGAGAACGCCGGAGGGCCTGGAAATCGAGGCGCTTTACGCCTCCCTGCCGGAGCAGCACTGGTTTGAGACCGTAGGCAACACGTCCGAGCAGGCAACCTACCGGGATTTGATGGCGGCGCTCGAAGAAAGCGGTCGCACTTTCATCATGCCCGCCCCGGGAGACCAGATGAACATTGACGGCATCACCATCCATGTACTGGGCGTCTGCAATCCGGAAATCACCGCCAACCCGCTGAACAACTCCTCCATGGTCCTGCGTTTCGACGACGGCCATAAATCCGTGCTCTTTCTGGGGGACCTCGGTGTTGAAGGCGGCCAGAAACTCCTTGAAAGCCCGCAGGCGGCGTTGCTGCCATCCGACTACGTGCAAATGGCCCACCACGGCCAGAACGGTGTGGGCGAAGCCGTCTACCAAAAGATTAATCCGCACTATTGCCTGTGGCCCACACCAAAATGGCTATGGGACAACAACTCCGGCGCGGGGGAAGACTCCGGCCCCTGGCGCACCAAGGAAGTTCGGGGCT
>JAAYBJ010000161.1 GCA_012730105.1 Candidatus Hydrogenedentota bacterium | reverse complement strand
TACATCAAAGAGCGTTTCCAGATAACGCGAAAAAGACCGGAATCCAGATTATAGCCACGTGAGAAAGGGGTCTTCATTCCCGCAGACAGCAACCCACGCAGTTCCTGCCGACGGTTTCTGAAGATAGATTCCGGTCTTTTTGCGGCCTGATCGCACCCTTCGCTGCTGGTCCCTTCTTCACCGCAAAAAACCGGAATGACGCGTTGTTTCAGAGAAAGCATTAATGAACCAAGACATTACTCACCCCTTTACTATCTGTAGGATCTCTTTCGAGGCAGATGCCTTAGTCGCAAAGGTTCGCCGAACACAGACAATATTATCAGACGATCCGGTATCAAGCGACAGGTGGACTGCCGGAGTATAATCTGGGTATCATGCGTACACCTGATCAACAAGGATGAAAACGATGACACATAGAACAGGCCCCGCCCATCGCCGATGGTGGTATATTTTGCTCCTTTGCCTGGAATGGCTGATTGCGTTCTGGCTTATGCTGGAGTTTCTGGAGGCGGGACGGGCTTTCATCGCCGAGCGGGCCTACAAGGACTATTCCTACGCGCAAAACCTGAAGGTGTACCGCATGGTGCCTGCGGAAGAACTGGACGTTCCGGAAAATAAATATGTACCTCCCTCTTCCGACATAACGTACGGCGTCCCCCCTCCAGCAGTTATAACAGGCAACACGGCGGCATCTGTTGATGACCGGTTGGGCATGGTCATGCGTGGTGAAATGCGCGCTGTATTGGACACGGAAGGGAGGCTGCTGGAATCCTGGGGCGAACCCTTGATTGAGCAGGATTTAAAACGTTACCTTAATGGCGGCCCGTCACACGGCAATTGGAGCACCTTGTTCCAGGCCATCCGTGATGGACGGGAAACCCTGAAATACCGGTGCACGCTGACCTTTACAACACCGGTCCATTATGCAATCACGCTTTCAAAAGCGGGGGAGGGGCGATACGAGGTCCTCGCCCGGGACATAAACAACACCATGCCCCTGGAAGCCCTGCATTTCAGTGATGTGCCCGGACCGGAATCCCCCTGGGAAATCATGTTTTACCGTTATAAAAAGAATTGGAGCCAGCCCGACAACAGCATGTTGCAGACCAACAACTTCGGGTTCCGCGATCATCCTATTGTCCTGCCGAAGCCGGAAGGATGTTTTCGCATCGTCTGTATCGGTGGTTCCACCACGGAAGAGGGGAACAGCACAGACAGCACCTATCCGAAGATTGTGCAGAGAAAACTGGCCGAACGGTTTGGGGAAGGCCGGGTGGAGGTCATTAACGCGGGCACCTGCGGCACCAATACCTACAATATTCGGCGGCGTTTTTCGGATTTTCTGGCTTTGGATCCGAACCTTATTTTGTTTTACGGCGGTGTTAATGATACCACCCATGTGCATTTTCAATTCTGGCTGAACGCACTGCCGAAATGGAAGAAATGGGCCTTGCGCTCCTTTGTACTGCGCGGTTATTTCGGGTTCACTTTTATGCCGGACGCCTCGTATTTGTCCACCTACATGGAAGACACAACCTATCGCAACCTGCTTGCCATGCGGCATGAAGCCCTAAAACACGGGGTGGAAATGGCCTGGTGCAGTTTCGCGTATCCCACCTTGCGTTGGCATGATATCCGTGCCAGAAATTATTATGATGTGAACATGCGCGATGTCTGGGACGGCCAAGGCATAATAAATTTTCGGACCTATTGCAGGATCACCGATCTGTTTAACAACACCGGAAAAGCCATAGCCGCCCGCGAAGGCATTCCTTGGTTTCCTGTGGCCGAAAGCTTCCACGCAGGACCGGACCATTTCTTTGACATCTGCCATATGACCCCGATGGGATTAGAACTGAAGACAAATATCATTAGCGGCCTGATTTCCACGTTCCTCGAAGAGAGAGGCGTTGTGCTATTGCCTGAGGGGTGAATTAAAACCCAAAGTGGGCGTTTCCCTCAACCCAGAATAATAGAACCACGAATGGACATAGCGCGGCATAAGCGCAACCAAATAATATAGATCAAAGGCGGGTTACGCTTGGGGTGCTTCATGTCGCCGGCGTGAAATACATGCCTTGGGCGCAAATACCAACGGAGTTTGAAGGATTGCGGACCGCTTCACCCGGCCTTGTACGACACGCTCACAGTGCGGGTCTCGTTCCCAAATTCCATTTGGGAACCAGAGAAAAACTTCACAAGTTTGCCGACAGTGTAATAACTAAAAATGTCGGATAACTGGATAGTGATTTTAAAGCCAAGGGACTTAAAGGACATAATGGACCACATAGACTGTAACACACACACATGATTGTTGTTTCCTTTGTGTCCCTTTAGTCCTTTCGGGTCCTTTTCTTTTTCAGACTTTACAAGTACAACCTGCCGTTTTCAGGCCAATAGCAAAAAATCGGCCGCAGGAAGCATTATATGTTTCTTGCCCGGGTTCATTCGTGAATGTCTATCCCCACGTTAGTGAATCCCACACAACGAAGCGCTGACACAGGAGATACCCGCACCTCCTGAATTCTTTAACCAAAGATTGACTCAAAAAAACACGGCGGTGTTTGCACACCGCCGTGTCGTTATTTACGCGTCAGGCCTTTTCAGGCCTTACTTATGCTGATTAGATGGGATCGCCAGTACCATCATTCAGGCGAATTACGCCACCCGCATCTACCCAAAAAATGCGAATACCAGTGGCGCCTGTGCCTGTGGCAATCGCCGGCGTGGCCGTGCACTGGAAATTCGTGAAAAACGCTGTTGCGCCAACAGCAGCGCCGTTGTCGGTGTCTAACACATAGTCATAGCCTTGAACCGTGCCGCCGCCCAGTTCGATATCCAGGAAGGGCGGACCGTCTGCCGGCGCGTTCATCAGGTCCCAAGCCGCGGTATATCCGCCGTTGGCGGCGGCAAACGCGGTTTCCGCACCTACCAGCGTCTTCAGGTTGGCGATGGCGGCGGATTCATTGGACTGCAGACGGGACCGAAGCAGGTTGGGGATGGCAATAGCCGCGATGATGGCGATAATGGCGACCACGATCATCAGTTCGATCAGCGTAAAGCCTTTGTTTCTCATTGACGAATTCCTCCGTTGGTTAAGTTGGTTACTGCAAGTACTGATACACACAAAACACTAACAGGAAATATGAAGCAATTCCCGTGCCATAGCAATAATTAATGGATGCTAACAGTAATCATATTATAAATGGCTTTTTTATTGCATAATGAGAACTACTATGGATTTCCTTGCTCAAATAATGTAACTTTGTGACATTTTTTGTCGCAACCACCCATAGGTTCCACTGTCCTTGAAAATGGCCCTACACAAAAATGCACTATTGTTCAAAGGCTTTTTACAGATTTATTTAAAAAAGTATGGAGCGTCAATTAATTAATTGATGGACGCGCAAGGTCACTTTTTGTGATTGTGCTACCCGTGTAGCACCCCTCGGCACAACCGAAACGCAGTAGTTCAGTCAGAAAGAAACACTTGAAACACACCCGTATCAACGTATTTCTAGTTTCATTATAAACAACCTTAAGCACCGTCATTCCGGTTTTTTCGCGTTCTCTGGCTCGGATCGAAGAACGATACTGTACAACGCGAAAAAGACCGGAATCCAGATTCAGATCGCTGTAGAGAATGCCCATTTCCTCTCTGCAGAAATGAAGAGGAAACGGACTGTTCCTCCTCCAGGGTTTCAGAAGATAGATTCCGGTCTTTTCGCGGTCTGGCACTCCCTTCGATACACATCTTTTCTTCACCGCGAAAAACCGGAATGACGCGTTGTCTTGGGATTGTTGAGATAAACCAGGACATAACACTGCTCTGAGAAACAAACAGAACTCATAATGAATTGTCAGCGGAATGGCCTTAAGCGCCTGTGCTTCGTCCGGGACTTCGCCCGGAAGAAGTGGCGCCTTCGGCGCAACTATCTTTGTATTGTGTTACTGGGAACGCCTAAATAAAGACTTACCACTATTATGCACAACAATCTTCACGGGGTGTGTCCGCCGGATTCCTTCAGAAAGTCCTACCATGTCCCGCCCATGTGCACTATGGTATACTTTGCGCATCCGTGATTGATTTCTCTCTTTACCCAAAGTCTACCCATGAACCAACAACCCTGCCCGAAAGATGAATCCCGCTGGTCCGGCGTTCGTGAAGTCATGCGAATGTCCGGCCCTATTGTATTGGGCATGCTTTCCTTCACCATCATGGAGTTCTTTGACAAGGCCATGGTTTCTTACGTGGGTACGGATGCCCTTGCCGCCGTTGGCAGTGCAGGCATCGCGTCCTATTCTATATGTACGCTGTACATGGGCATTATCAGCGTGGTAACCACTTTCGTCGCCCAGTGTTATGGCAAGGGCGAAAAACATCTTTGCGCCCGGTATTGCTGGCAGGGCATCTATCTTTCCCTCTCCGGGCTTCTATTTGCCGCCGTAATGATGCCGATGTCAGGCCCCTTGTTTCGCGCGATGAGCCATACCCCTGAAGTAACCGCTCTGGAACTGGAATACTTTCGGATACGTCTTGCCGGATATGTATTTATCGGACTGAATACCGCCACAGCGGGCTTCTTTCAATCCATCAACCGATCCCGCATTCCCATGTACGCGGCCATATTCGGAAATATTCTGAATTTACTTCTCAATTATCTGCTTATTTTTGGAAAATTCGGTTTCCCCCGTCTGGAGGTCGGCGGGGCGGCAGTGGCTACGGTACTGTCCATGGCATTTCAATCGGCTTTTCTTCTGGCTGTATTTCTCAACCGACGGTTTAATGATGAATATGATACGCGCAACACTTGGGGCTTTGACTGGGCCCGCACGCGCGAATTGGCGCGCATCGGGCTGCCCGCCGCCATAACAATGTTTCTCGACATCGCCAACTGGTGGCTCTTTGTCGCGTTTATCGTGGGGCGTTTCGGCGCCGTTTCCCTTGCGGCAAACACCATAGCCCTCAGTTTTATGCATGTATGCTTTCTTCCGGCGGTGGGATTGAACCACGGGATCGCTGCGATTGTTGGTCAATGGCTCGGCCGTGGTAATATCCGAATGGCAAAATCACGAACTTACACGGCCATAAAAATAGCGATTTTTTACATGGTCCTCATGGGGGCCCTGTTCGCCCTGTTTGGAGACAAAATCATCCTGCTGGTTTTTCGCACAGAAAAAGACGTTGCCTCTCTGGGCCATAAAATACTCATCCTTGCCGCGTTTTTTCAGGCTTTTGACGCGACAAATATCGTCTGCACGGGTGCGTTGCGCGGAGCGGGCGACACGCGGTGGATGATGTTTATGACCTTTATCATGTCCTATTTTGTCTTCCTGCCGCTGGCCCTGCTCTTCGGCATCGTGCTGAAGGGAGGCGCCCTGGGAGCCTGGGCGGGCACCACGGTGTTTATCATCATCCTGGCGGCCGTATTGTTCCGCCGCTTTTACAGCGAGTCTTGGCGCGGCATTAATATTTTCAAATACAGCGACGCGGATGAAGCGTCCATCGAAAGCGATTCCGGCGCGGCCTGAAGCGCGGTGGATAAAAAGAGGTGCTTACACGCGATGCCCACAAATCTTACGGTTACGGTGCAGTCACCCGAGGCGGGATTGCGGCTGGACACATTTCTGGCGGAAACGGTTGAAGACGCTTCCCGTTCCTTTCTGCAGAAGCTGATCAAAGGCGGCAAGGTGCTTATCAATGGCCACCCCTGCACGAAACCGTCCCGGTACGTTTCCGAAGATGAGGAAATTTCTCTGGAATTGCCGGACCCGATTCCCGCCGAGCCGGAGCCGGAAAATCTTTCCATTGACATCCTGTATGAAGACGAGGATCTTGTTGTGGTAAACAAGGGCCCGGGCATGGTGGTCCATCCCGCGCCTGGCCATGAAAAGGGGACCCTCGTGAACGCCCTGCTCTATCATTGCAGGGGATACCAGCAAAGCGGGGGAGACGTGAAACGTCCAGGCATTGTGCATCGCCTGGACCAATACACGTCGGGTGTCATGGTGGCGGCCAAAACACCGCAAGCCTATACGAGCCTGGCGCGACAGGCGGCGGAACATAGTTTTGATCGCCGCTACATTGCATTGGCCCGGGGAGAGTTCAAGGAATCCACCGGTTGCATCAATGCCAGCCTTGGCCGAAGCCTTGCCGAACCTTCCCGGATGGCCGTAACCGGCATTAACGCGAAGGAGGCGATCACCCATTTTGAAACATTGGAACGTTTCGGTGTGGCATGCCTGGTACGGCTTCGCCTGGAAACGGGTCGGACCCATCAAATCCGGGTACACCTGCGCTTTGCGGGCCATCCCATACTTGGCGACCCTGTTTATGGGGAAACACGTTATCAATCCTGGGCCATTCCTCCCGAAACGCACGCTATACTCCGGCAATTGAACGGACAAGCCCTGCACGCGGAACTGCTGGGATTTGAACATCCACACACAGGGAAGCGCATGAGCTTCAGCGCGGAACCGCCGGAAGATTTTTTTAATGCCCTCCAGGCATTGCGACTGCTGCAGTAAGACGCTTAGGGCCATTTCGCTGACAATTAATTATGAATTCTGTTTTAAGTATAGGTAACCAAGAAGAGTGCCATGTTTTGATTTGTCTCTAAGACCCCAAAACGCGTCATTCCGGTTTTTCGCGGTGGGGAAAAGACATGTATCGAAGAGCGTGCCAGGCCGCGAAAAGACCGGAATCTATCTTTGGAAACCGTGCGTGAGGAACAGCCCGTGTCAGATGTATTTTTTAAGATGGGAAATGGGCATTCATTGCAGCGGGACGAATCTGGATTCCGGTCTTTTTCGCGTTGTACAGTACCGTTCTTCGATGCTGGCCAAAGAC
>JAAYBJ010000160.1 GCA_012730105.1 Candidatus Hydrogenedentota bacterium | reverse complement strand
TCCTTCCCATTCTTTGAATACATATCCATTCAGCGCATGTGCTTCTATTCTCACCTTTTGTTTGCCGCTGGGATCTTCTCCCGCCGATCCCGGATAAAAATATTTAATCGTAGGCGAAGTAATGGTAATTGGGGACAGTCGCCATTTATATGTGTTTTGACACATAAAATTTATTTCTTTTGCGCCAGCCTTTGGGCCGCCCTATGGGCAGGGGCCTGACTCTGCGTCCCAGCGCAACTTCCAGTCGGCTCAAAAAACTGTCGCTGCCTAACGGGCGACCTGTATTGGTGTGGCGGTATATCCGGCCCGCTTCTTCACCGTCATCCCGAAAGGATTCCAGTACTTCACGCCAGGTTTCCCCGGGCATTCTGTCGCGCCAATCATCCAGATGCATCACTGCATTTTCGGAGGCATCCCCGCAGTGCGCCCGGGCACTGGACCAGGCATAGTCCCAGGCATGATCTGCCAGTCCCGCCCGCACCGGATTGCGCTCCACATAGCATAACGCCTTCAAAAAATAGTCGTCATCCATCGCGCAGGAATAAAAACGGTTCTGCCATAAATGGCCGCTGCGGTGATGCATGCGATTGATGTATTGGGCGTACAGAAAATGGGTGCGCCCCAAGGTTTTCGCCAGAGAATCCTCCCCTGCCGGGGTGCCAATGACATGCACATGGTTGGTCATCAGGCAATACCCGTCGATACGCAGTCCATACTTCGCCCCTTGCGCGCCCAACAGTTCCAGGTAAACATGGCGGTCGTCCTCCACAAAAAAGATATCCTGTTTATTGTTGCCCCGTTGGGTAATGTGATGCGGTACCTCCGGGACCACTATGCGTGCTGTTCTGGGCATGTGTCTATAATACCAAATTTCCGTCCCCATATCAACAATAAGGGTGACTGTCCCCTGTTACCCAATAGTGTCCCCTGTTACCCAATAAACAATTTCCACCGGATGAATGGGACGAACTTACAAATAGAATAATTAATTGGCCAAAAAAAATCTCTGTCATTCCGGTTTTTCGCGGTGCAAAAAGGACGTGTATTGAAGGGTGTTCTCGGCCGCGAAAAGACCGGAATCTATCTTCTGGTGCCGTGTGGGAGGGACAGCCTACGTTGGCTTTATTTTTTTTGAGAAAGGAAATGGGCATTCAGTGCAGCGGGACGAATCTGGATTCCGGTCTTTTTCGCTTCGTCCAGTGCCGTTCTTCGATGTGGATCAAAGGACGCGAAAAAAACGGAATGACGTTGCTTAAGGTTGTTTATAATGAAACGATAAATACGTTGATACGGGCGTAATTCATGTGTTTCTTTCTGACTGAGATACTTCATTTCGGTTGTGCCGAAGGCGTCCCTTCTTCCGGGCAAGGCCCACGTTGGAATTACTATACATCAACATTTCGGCGGCACAATTAAGTTTTCAGAGCATTCGTTCATGAGGCGTGCCGCCTCCGTCGAACACGATGAACTCAGCCCATCTCGCTTGGAAGTATTATGTTTTAATTCCGATACGGTATCCGTGCGGGTCCACACGATGCAAAAGCACACGCGCGTTGTGCGCCTCAAAATAGTCGTTGGTGGCCTTCTGAGAGCCTTTAAACGCCGCATAGTCATCAATAATTAATACCCCGGCGTTGGCAAGTCGGGGATACAAATGTGTCAGCTCGTGTCGCGTTGATTCATAAAAATCCGTATCTAACCGTAATAAAGCAATAGAATCAGGAGCCTGCCCGGGAATGGTGTCTTCCACTTTCCCCATAATTATATGGACCTTGTCCATTGGATAACCTGAAGACTCCATAACTTTACGAACGGGTTCAAGGGTTGCCAGCAGGGTCTCGGGCGTTCCCCCTTGCGCCAGTAAATCATGCCATACTTGTATGGGAGTACGGCCATCAACAGTGCCGTCCACCTCATGCGGCTCAGGCCAACCCATTTCAAACACATCATAAAGATAAATATGGCGACTGACATTCCCCAGTCGCAATAATGTCAAGGCAATGGCAAGCGAACTGCCCCCTTTCCAAACGCCACACTCCACAAAGTCCCCCGGAATATTGTTTTTGATTACATATTCAACCGCGTGCGTTAAGGAATAAACCTGCTCACGAGAAGTCATGGTGTAAGGCGACACGGTTTCCCACAGGGATCGATCGTTCTGATCAAAATCCCTGTAAAGAAATTCCTGTGTTACCGGAGGGTATCGGCTTATCTGGTACCCAATTTTTCTCAAAAACGAATTGATACAAATCTTTATGTTGTTGAACATCAGGTTTCTCCCAACTTTGAACAAACAATACATGAGAACGAACGAAACTACTCTTTGGAATCACCGAGCATTTGATGAAGTGCTTCATGGCCTTCAGGATACTGGAGACAGTCGCCTATATTCATGATGGTTACCAGTTTCAGCCCAGAATTTTCTCCAAGACCCGGCGGTTGTCCGTGATCCAGCGCGCGGTATCGTCCGCAATCACTTCGAGGTTGCGGCGGGGCGACCAGTCGCAATTGCTTTGCAGAAGGGCGTTGTTGGTCACATAATACGGGATATCCGCCGGGCGGTCCTCGGGATTTGAGGAGATGGGAATGTCGATGCCGGTCGCCTGGCGGCACAATTGCGTCAGTTCCAGCAGGGAGATACTGTTCCCCACTCCCCCGCCCGCATTGAAGGTCATTCCCTGCAGCGTATCCATGCGCGCCGCCTGTAGCAGAATCAATTCCAGCAGGTCCTGCACGTGGAGCATGTCGCGCACCTGTTTCCCTCTGCCGCCGAAGCCGATATAGGAAAGGGCACCCCGGAACAGGTGCCGCGAAACCCAGAGCGCCATAATTCCCTGGTCAACGCGCCCCATCTGCCATGGTCCGGCAACTACGCCGCACCGGTTCACAATGGCGCGCAACTCATACATGGCCGCATATTCGCTGATAAACAGTTCCGCGGCGTATTTGGTTGCGCCGTACAGGGAGCGCGCGCCGTCGAGAGGAAACGTTTCGTCTATGCCGTCTGTGGTGATGCCCGGTTGTGACTGGTCCGGCAGGACTTCCAAGCGGGTTTCCGTTTCCTGCAGGGCGATGTTCCGCAGGCGTTTGATGGGATAGACGCGGCTGGTGGAAAGGAATATCATGGCGGCGCCGGTGGTGCGTGCCAGCTCCAGGCAATGGATGGCGCCGTTCAAATTGCTGTCGATGACATACCCCGGCGCTTCCCCGTAACCGGCCAGCACGGAAGGTTCCGCGCTGCATTCAATGATCAAGGCGAGGTTTTTCAGGGGCGGGAGATCCCCCGGTACACGCACGTCGCCGTGGACGAACTCCACCCCACCATCGGCGAGGCGCGCCAGGTTCAACTCACTGCCCCTGCGTTTCAGATTGTCCAGCGCGACGACCCGGACGCCCGGATGATGCTCCTTGAAGCCCAGGGCAAGATGGGCGCCGATAAACCCGGCCCCACCCGTAACCAATACCGTGTTGTCGTCAACCATAAAGGGCCCTTTCCACCATAAAAAAGGCGGGTTAAAGCCCCATCGGGCTTCACCCGCCGTGAATAGTGCCGCCAGACAGCGGATTCACTGTCTATTGTACAGGTTCCGCGAGAATTTCAAAAGAAATCACCACTTCCTTGAGAACCACGGAGTCTTCATACTGGTCGTAGCCCACATCCCAGAGTTTGCGGTCAATGGTGAATTCCGCTTTGACAAAGACACCCTCCGGGCGCCGTTCGATTACGGCGGGGAACTGCACGCCCTGGGTGACGCCCTTCATTGTAAAGTTGCCCGTTACCAGGTAACCGTTTTCAGCGGGCTCAATTTTCGTGCTGGCAAAACGGGCTTCCGGATGCTGGGCGACATTAAAGAAGATGTCAGTCTTAAGCACCGTGGTCAGGATAGTGCTTTCGGAGAAGATGGATTTGGTATCCACAATGACTTCCACAAAACTCTTGTTAGGATCTTCATTTTCAGCGGTGATTTTCCCGTTAAAGTTGGCAAAACCGCCTTCCATGGAAATCCTCTGTCCCACCACCGTCTTATAGCCTACCCACATGAGTTCGGAGTAATCATTGGGCGATATGATAAATTCTTCAACCTTGCCGGCTGCCGCCGCAGGTTGCTCCGGGGCAACGGCAGGCGTTGCGGGGGCCGTTACGGGTGTGTCGGCGACTGTTTCCGCAGGTGTCACCGCGGTGGGTGTTACGGGTGTGTTGGCGGGCATTTCCGCAGGCGCCGCCGTGGTCTCCTCCGCGGGAGGAGGTGTGGGTGTCACCACCGGCGGCCGGACCTCTTCCTGAACCGGGATGACACTCGCCACCGGGGCGGTGTCAACGCTATTATCGGACGCGCCGATGTGGTATCCCAGGTAACCGCCGCCGGCCAGTCCCGCTGCCGCGCCCAGCACAAACACGACCAATAATTGTAGCCATTTCATAGTTTGTATTGCTCCGTTGGTTTTAGCATAGTGTCATGAGTTATTCAGGGAAAGCGGCCCTGAGCGCCTTGTGCGCCGGGCCGCTTCCAACAATTCTTATATGGTGGCCTCTGTTTCCGCGTCCCACGCGTCGTAATCGTAGAAACTGGGCGTCTCAAAGTCGAATTTGATCCAGGCAGGGTCGATCTCGACCACTTTCTGCTCTTTCTTAGACTGAACAGCCGCGATCGCCGTGATGGCCGTGGTGTAGCCGACCATCTGGTTGCTCCGGGGTACGCCGCCATTCTTGATGCAGTCGGCAAAGGCGCGGAACTGGTAGACGTCCGGGGTCTGCAACGTGACATCGCCCAGCAATTCCACGCCCTGCTTCAATTCTTCATTGCTGACCTGGCGTGTGCCGCCGCTTGCCGTGTTCTTCGCCTGATCTTCCGCACTAACCGCCTCGGCGGACTGGGTAACGTAATCTTCCCCGTAGAGGAAGCACTGCTGTTCGGTCAATTCAATGGATCCCTTGTCACCCTGGATCAGTTCCGAGGCGCCGCGCTTGGCGTTGGCCAAAATACTGGAATATACGAAGCGCACCTTGTACCCACGGTTGATTTGGTTGAGTTTCTGGAACTGGCTGCGCTGATCGATCGGGATGAAGCCCGGATCACCGGGGCCCTGCTCATATTCGAAGGACAACAGGATGTTGTCGTCCGTGGTACGTCCGTCGCGCCAGTAATCGAGTCCGGCGAAGGTGTGCACCCGCTTGGGGATGGCGCGCATGAACCAGTTGGCCACGTCGGTCTGGTGGGTCGCCAGTTCCGTGAAGAGGCCTTCGGAGGTTTCTTCATAAATGCGCCAGTTCAAGTGTTTTTCCAAATCCGTAATGTATTTTTTCTCTTCATCGTTCAGTACATAATCTTTCGGGAGAACGCGCCGCCAGAAATGGTTGCGGTGCCACTGCGCCGTAATATGGTTGATGCGCCCGATCCGGCCTTCGTCAAATACCAAACCCATCGCCATGTTGTATTTCGGGTTGTAGTGACGTTGATGGCCGACCTGTACCCAGCGGCCCAGATCATGGCATTTCTGGATAAGCGCGCGGCCTTCCTCTATGCTGCGCACCAGGGTTTTCTCGCAAAACACGTATTTCCCTCTATCAAGGCAGTCCATGGTGATAGGGAAATGTGTATTCAGAGGTGTGGCAATGATTACGGCATCCAGCTCTTCCTTATCAAGCATTTCTTTATAATCGTAATAGGCATTAGGCTTGTGGGCTGCACTGGCGCGCTGTTTTTCTTCGTCCGTAAGCTTCTTGCCTTCTGTCAGTGTGATGCCGGCGTTGGAAAGCTGGGAATACTTGACCGCCTCCCGCTGATGGGGTGTGAATACGTCGCACACGGCGGTGATGACGATTTCAGATGCGCCCGTCAGGCCATCCCGGATATGGAAGGAACCCTGGCCGCCGGTGCCGATACAGCCTACCCGTACTCTCTCATTCTGGGCATAGGTAAAGGGGGAGTAGCCCGCAGCGACCATAAACCCCGCCGTGGCGCCCGCCGCTTTCATGAAATTACGTCTGCTAAGATTGTTGCTCATCGTTGCTCCTTTGGTTTGTCTTCCGGAAAATTAATGAATATGGCCTCATTTTGTTGGCATCCGTCCTCCAGCAGGACGGCGCGCACTTTCGGATGGGCATTGCAATACGCGCGCACCCCTGTTACGCCCATCACGAAAAACGCGGTGCTTAAAGCGTCACTCTCCACCCCTGTCGGGGCGATCGCCGTCGCACTGGCGAGTCCGCCAACCGGCATGCCGCTATGGGGGTTGAAAACATGACTGTAGCGCTTGCCATCTATATCAAGATAACGCTCTGCGTTTGAGGAAGTAGACAAGGATTCGTTACATAGTACAACGCTGGCGATAGATTTGTTGATGTCCGTATTATACGGGGAATCAATACTTATAGTCCAACCGGCTTCCTCTTTAGGGTGACCTACGCCCAGAATGGTGCTGCTGCCGGCGTTTAAAAGGGCCGTATTTACACCATTTTCAGCCAAAACCACGGCCATACGGTCCAGCGCCAATCCTTTGGCTATGCCGCCGAAATCAAGATTCATGCCCGGTCTTTCAAAGAAAACGGTATTGTCCAGTTTGTCGACTAAAACGTACTTTAGACCGATTCGTTCCAGCACTGGTTTCAACTCTTCGGGATCGGGGAAGATACCGCGTTTTTCCTGGGCTTTCCAAAATTGAATCAAGGGGCCCACAGTCACGTCAAAGGCGCCGCCCGTATCGGTGTAAATGCGTCTGGATTCCTCCAATATCTCGACCAGGTCGACAGAAACCCTTACCGGCGCGTTTGCGGCCTTTTTATTCACCAGGGCGGTATAACTGTCGGCTTTCCAGTTGCTGATCCGGTTTTCCAAGGCGTCAACAGCCGAAAATGCGGCGCGTCCCGCGGCAAGCAGCGATTCCGGATCCGTATCAGGACTTTCCCCATAGAGAATCGCCTTAAAGTCGGTGTACATGGCAATATGATTGATGGTCCGAACCGGAACGGACGGGGCATCGGCATATACCTCGGAACAGCTGCAGGCCAGTGCGGCGCATAATAGAACATAATGAGGCACTGAAATTGACATGGGCGAATCCGTATTTCCTTGAGGGTTGTCAGAAAAAAACTCGTTGCACTGGGGATGCTGTCGTTCCTATTTATAATAACGAACATAACCCGGGAAATGCATCTCATCGGCCGTAGGCTTAGAGTGGAAAAGAACACATTTTGAACCTCTTTGCCCGGTTGCGTATGATTTGTTCATGAAGTATCGGAGTATTACTGGATGGCCAACATAATCATTAAAGGGGTTGAAACCGCCGACGAGCAGGATGCCGTCAATGACCTGATGACCAAGGTTCATTACCCGGGTTATTATCCCGCCCGCCAGCAGTTGGACGCGTTTATCGCCAATTACCCGGAATACCACAGGGAACATACCCGTATGCTACTGGCGGATGGGCAGCTTGCCGCCTGTCTGTGTCTGTTTACCCACACGATTCGCATCGGCGAGGCCAGGATCAAGATGGGGGGCATCGGCAATGTCGCCACGGCGGGCCCCTGGCGTGGGAAAGGTTGCGCGGCGCTGCTTATGGGGGATGTCATGCACTATATGAAATCCCACGGCTATCATCTTTCCATGCTCTTCGGCATCGCTGATTTCTACTATCGCTGGGGATTTACCTCCGTCCTCCCGGACTATGCCAGCGCCGTGGAATTGAAAGAGGCGGACGTGACGGAAAGCCCGGTATGCCGGGAACGGGCCGTGAAACCCGGAGACATTCCCGGATTACTCCGGATTCATAATCGAAATGATTCGGAAAGTTCCTGTTCCATAATCCGTTCTTCCGGACATTTTACCAATCGGTGGGAGCGCTGGAAAGAGGCCCGCGTACTTACCGATCCACGGGGCAAGGTGGTGGCCTATTTTTTGTGCCGCACTTCCGGGGGAGAGCTGCATGTGGACGAATTGGGGACGGCGGAGCAACAATGGAATCCGGCCGTGTTGCGCCATTGTGTGTTGAAAGCCCAAAACGAATATGCTTCCAGACTGCGCTTTAACCTTCCCCCCAGCCACAGTTTTGTCGGGTACGTGATGCGGTTCAGCAGCGACCATGAAATGCATGTCTACCGGAACAGCCACGGGATGATGGCGCCGGTAAATATTGAAGAAACCCTTGAATGCATGCTTCCCGAGTGGGAGTCGTCCCTCACCGCCTCGGCGATGGCGAACATTTCCGTAAGCGTTACGCTGGTTATAGACCGGATTCCCTATCGAATCCGGGCGCATCACGGCATGTTGGATATTGCGGGCGGGCCCGGGGAAAACAAACTAAGCATTACTACCCAGGAATTCATGCAGGCGTTGACCGGTTACCGCCATCTCCCGGAAATATTGGAGGGGAAACGATCCGTCCTGACGGAGAAAGCGACGACGCTTCTGGGGATCCTTTTCCCCAAAAGAACCCCCTACATCTGGCTGTTGGACCGCTTCTGACCCCGTTTTCAGGAGCGTTTGTACGCAATGAAAAGTTGCAGGTTTGATTCTTGTCCCGCCAATTGCTATAATTAGCCCGTTCTTGATTAACCTTCCCATTCCTACAGCAGGAGAATACTTTTAATGGCCAATATTAAATCTCAAAAGAAACGCATACGCACCAACGAATTGGACCGGCAGAGAAATGTGGCGGTGCGTTCCCGCGTTAAAACAATGGTAAAATCCGCCAATACCGCCCTGACCGATAAACCGGCGGAAGAGGCAGAGAAGGAGGTGCGGGCGGCCATTTCCGCCATTGACCGCGCATGTACAAAAGGTGTGATTCCATCCAATCAGGCCGCGCGGCGAAAATCCTCTCTTATGCAGCGTTCCAATCGGGCCCGTCAGCCGAAAGTATCCTGATTGACGGCCTGCGGACGCGGCATGACAAGTTTAATCGTTTTTTGTTTCCCGGACTGAGGGGTCTTATACAAGGCGAATGTGTTCATGGCAAAACATGAATGCATTCGCCTATTTTTTTGTAGCCGCGCAACTGAAAGAAATATCGCTCTCCCGGCCGACTTGACATAACACTCGCGTTTGCATGATAATAAAACTGTTTGGAAGTGAACAGTTAAGATATTTACAACAAGCGCCTGTTGCGTAACGGGCGCAGGGAGACTATGGGAATGCCGTGGTTGACGTTCATGAAGGAAGTCATTCGGGAGAACAAGACAACCGGGGCCTTGGGACCCAGCAGCAAGGCGCTGGCGGAAGCGGTGACCGATATCGCGCAGTTGTCCGGCGCCAAAAGCATTGTTGAATACGGATCGGGAGAAGGGGTATTTACCGAGGCGATTTACCGCAAAATGGACAAGGACGCCGTGTTTATTGCCATGGAAATCAACCCGGTGCTCGTTGAAGCCACCCGCAAACGCTGTCCGGAGGTGAAGGTGGTGCATGACGGCGCACAGAATGCCCGAAAATACCTCCAGGAATGCGGCAAAGACCACTGCGATGCCATTGTATCCGGACTCCCCTGGACTCGGTTTGACGACGGGTTGCAGGACGAGATCCTGAATGCCACGTATGAATTACTTGCGCCGGGCGGACGATTCGTCACGTTCGCTTACGCGTTTAGCCCGATATTCTCTTCGGGCCGCCGTTTCTTCCTTGATAAACTGCCCAAGAGGTTTCCCCGTGTGAATCGCAGGGGACCTATTTTAAAAAACTTCCCCCCTTGTCACGTGTATATCACCGAAAAGCCCGGCCAATAATGGTAACCGCCTATTTTACAATCAAGGCGTGGTAACCCGCCTCTTCCACGGCGTGCAACAATGTTTCCGGCTGGGCAACAGCGCCGCTTATCCGGGCCCTTCCTGTGGGCAGATCGATGGAAACTTCCTCGACACCCGCTATGGCTTCCAGTTTTTGCGCGACTGTGCCGGCGCAATGGCCGCAGGTCATGCCCGATATGGCTAATTCCAGCGCCGTCGTATCCTTTACCCCGTTCGTTTTTGCCGGGTGTGTTCTCCCTGAAAACCAGGCTCTAAGGCGTGTCCCATAAAGGCTGTTCAGGACCACCAGCGCGAGCAAAAGCGCGGCGACGGCGTTAAACCACCCCACGGTCGTTTCGCTGTGCTCATGATGATAATCACCGGCAAAATTCACTACCCAGGACTGGTTCACAAGCATATCGTAAAAAAGACCGGAGAGAATGGCCCCTCCTGCCACGGTAAAAAGGTAGATGAAAGTGGTTTTCTTCCCAAGTACCTTCCACACGGTGGCGACGGTGGCGGCGTTGGTTGCCGGTCCGGCAATCAGAAAGGCAAGGGCTGCTCCGGGCGAAGCGCCGAGGTGGATAAAACCCAGCGCCAGGGGAATGGATGCGGTCGCGCAGACATAGAGCGGAATGCCCACGATAGTCATCACAAGCATAGCCAGGATACCGCCCCCGATAAAGGGCGTCAGCAGTCCTGCGGGGAGCAACGCCGCGATCATGCCCGCAAGCAAGATACCCACCACAAGGGGGCGGGCGATATCCGCGGGCAGGGTAACCAATCCATAGTAAAACGCGTCACCCACGGCGCGCTTGACGGAAGTTTTTCCTTTTGCCGCTGAGGGCACTGCGTTGCCTTGCACGATTTGCGTCGCCGCCTGCTCTTCACGGTCCAGTAACGTGACCAGCGCACCGCCCGTGATGCCGGTAAGCAGCGCCAATACCGGGCGGATGATTCCCATGACCGGGCCGAGCATGCCCCAGGTGGCAAGAATGGAATCCACACCCGTCTGGGGCGTCGCGATGAGAAACCCTGTCGCCGCCGCCTTACCGGCGCCCTGCTTTCGTATGGAGGCCGTCACGGCAATGACACCGCAGGAGCACAAGGGCAGGGGAACTCCAAGGAGCACACTTTTAATTACAGGGAAAATTCCCTTACCGCCCAGGTGTTTTTGTATCCACGAGGATGGCGCCAGGATGTAAAGGAAACCGGCGGCGATAAACCCGAAAAGCAGGTAAGGCGACATTTGACCGCCAACGATTACGATCTCGCGCGCTATGTCAAACAGTGTTTTCATCATTCCACGTTATTCCGTTGCTAACCTATAAAGTCAACACTGGGTGGCGCGCGTTTATTCGTATTGCATCGGAAAACTGGAGGAGAGTCACCGATGATTGGTCGCTTGGGAGTATCGCTCTGAGGTGCCGCATGTTGTTGCTGATTTATTGTTGTAAGGGCAGCTGGTTCCGAAACCCTATACCCCGGCCCTGTTGCTCACTTGGGTTTCCTACAATGCGGCCCTGGTGCTATAAAGTGGACATAGCGTCAAGTAGAACCGACTGCATGGTGTCATCGAAGTGATTATATTTATCCGGAATAACGCATAAGAACTTGTCGCTGGCATCGTGGGTGGCATAGGCTTGTTCAAGGGTTTCGACAACCTTTGAAGCCTGTTCGGGGGGGGCGAAACGGTCATATCGGGGCATGACCATCACGAGGGGCTTCGGCGCCTGGGCCGCGAGGATTTCATCCAGGTCGTAGGGGATCTTCTTTTCATCGCCCGGGAAAACCCCCAGTTGTGGCAAAAGCATGCGTTCCTGCGCCCATCGGCGGATGCCGCCTGTTTCCATGATATCCGCATCCAGCCGGTACGGCAGCGGCGGACATACCAGCCCGTAGCCCATGGGCCGTTCATCAAGGGCGGCCAGGTGTATGGCCGTCAACGCGCCGGACTCATAGCCCACCACCCAGATGCGTTCTGGGTCGATGTACGGAAGTTGGGTCATGGCGTCCAAAGCGGCCTGCGCGTCACGGACCATCTTACCGAGCAGGGACCAGTTCGGGTGGCGTTCATAGAAAGAGGCGGCTTCATCGACACGCCTTCCCGTCGCGATGGGATCAAAACAGAACACGGCGTAACCGGCTCTCGCCAGCGTGCGGTAGGCCTGCTCCCCCCGTGAATAGGCGGCGTGATAGCCTGTGGGCGAGCAGAAGGGCGGCAGGTACAAGATGGCGGCCACTTTTTCGCCCTTACTCTTGGTTCCCTTCGGCATGTAGATTTCACTGGCGATGTATTCCCCGAAGACCAGCTGATCCCGTTCAAGTCCCGCACCGATATTCGTGCGACCATACCGGCCCAACACCGGGTCTTTCAATACGCCATAGGACATGGCGGAAACGCTGCCTCGCGGTGGCGCCTGGCCCAGGAATGTTTCCACGATACCGGAAAGGGCTTCAGGCTGTGGATGCATTCCTTCCCGCTCCGGCATTTCCTCCGGGGTAAAGGGAAGCACGGCTTTGTCACGCCACCCTTGCCAATCCCAGGGATAGACAAAAGTCTCTTCAAATTCATAATCGCCCCGCCCGAAATTAAGATCGCACCAATCCAGGTAGCGTTCAATGACTTCCGTCCAGGTTTCGTGTCCCCCCGAACGCCACAAGATGCGCAGTTTGTCGGCGGCACCGTACAAGTCATAAACCGACTTTGCCGAAAGATAGGTCTGCTGTATGGCGCCGGTGTGTTCCACCGTATCGTTAAGGGCAATACTCAACAGGCAAGGCCGGGGTGCGGCCAGTGCGGCAAGGTGGTGCAGGTCGACCGGCACTTTATGCTCGCGTCCCGCGAAAAAACGCCACCGGGGATGGAACCACTCGGGAAAACTGCGTGTGATGTGCTCTATTCCTTCGCTGAACTGGTTTTCACCGCAATACCGCGAGGGAAGGCTCCCCCCCACACCGCTGCTGCTGGAGATGACCACGGCAATCCGTTCATCCACCGCGGCGCCCATCAGGCTGGTTTTTCCGTTTCTGGAATGTCCCGTCAGCGCTGATTTGGAGATGTCGGCTTCGGGCATGGTAGCCAGATAATCCAGGCAGCGTCCCGCCGCCCAGCCGCGCCGCATCAGGCGCGACCAGTCATACTCCGGCCAGGCCTCCACGAAAGTATCCGTGTCGTCCCGGTCATCCGCACCGGCGTAGACACAGGCGATATAACCGCGCCGCAGGGCGATTTGCGCCCAGCCGCGATGATTGTCCTGGGTCATGAATACCGGGAACGGCCCGGCACCTTCGGGGATGTAAAGCTGTACCCACAAACGGGCTTTGAGTTCAGGACCGAAACGCAGTTGCACTTCACGGATCCGCGTGCCGTTGGCGGTTTGCTCCTTCAGGATTTCAGCGGTCAGGTTCGTCGGCGCAGGGGGTATGGTGCCCAGTATCCAATGGTGGAGTTGGTCAAGCAGGCGCTCCCGTTCGGCGCGCCAGGAAGCGGTGTCGGTTATAGATACTTGAACCCCCTCGATTAGCGGGGAAAGCGGCTGCGGCAAAGGGGCATGACTGGGAAGGGCGGCAAAGTCCGGCGGCAGTTCGCCACTTTTGTGAAGCCATTCAGTGAACGGATCGCTTGACGGCACCATGTCAAGGAACTCCTCCAGACTCACTTTGTGTTCCGCTTGGGAAAGCCCCGCGGCAGTAATCAGAATCACGGCTAAAAACGCGTTCATTTGGTTATCTCCATCGATTTGGCGGCAAAAAATTGGTGACGGAACACTATGCGCGCCCTCACCGCTTCACTTCTTTGGCGATTTTTTCACCGCTTTGACTGCGGGGGGCGCTGCTGGCGTAGGAAAAGGAACCGCTTCCGCCCTGTAAGCGCGAATCCAAAAGAAAATGCCTGCCAACAAAATAAAGATGCTGTAAAATGTTCCCCGGCTTAACCCAAAGATCAGAGAAGCATCCGGTTCCCTGAAATACTCACAAAATATTCTGAATATGGCGTAGAAGAAAAGGAATTCTCCCGTGATCAGACCCGGTCGAAGTCGTGCATCGGTTTTCCAGTACCGGAACTGGAGCCAGAACAGGAGCACCGCGCCTTCCAAGGCTGCCTCGTAGAGTTGCGACGGGTGACGGGCTAGTATGTTTTCCGGGGACATTCCCGGCGCGCTCCTGGGGAAAATGACCGCCCAGGGCACATCGCTGACCCGGCCCCAAAGTTCGCCGTTAATGAAGTTTGCGATGCGACCCATCAGCAACCCCATCGGCGCCATGGAGGTTATCATGTCGCCGAACTGCAGGAAGGTCGCCTGGCTCTTGCGCGATACATACCAACTGGCAACGATTACACCGATGAGTCCGCCGTGGAATGACATGCCCCCATGCCACACTTCAATGAGGAACAAGGGGCGTCGGAAAAGTTCCGGGAGCGCGTATAAGACACAGTATCCGACGCGCGCGCCGATCAACACCCCTAATACCATGGCGTAAAGCGCCATTTCCTCCTGGTCCGCTTTGAGAGGTGACCGATTCTTGCGAAGCATCAGCCGATGCATGGAAACGCCGAAGACAAAAGCAAGCACATAGGCTAGCCCGTAATAACTAACCCCGATATTTCCCCAGATATGCAATAGTTTCGGGTCCAGGTCATGGACCCAGTGGGTGGTCTCGTTCATGAATATGGTTTTTCTCTTACCGCGGGGAAGCCCGGTCCGCGATTCCCTGTTGACCTTCCAGACTCTTTGAGGAAACGTTCCTCCAAGCCTGTAAAAAGATGTTGATGCGCTTTATTTCGGATTCTACTATGAAGACGCTTTCAGGCGCTACTTTTTCCCGTTTTACTGCCCGTGAACTTGAATTATTACATGCAGGATTGATACCATGATCCCTAACGTTTCCCCCGGTTTAAGAGTCAATGGAAGTGTCTTCCTTGTTTACCTCGACTCCACAACGGCATGGTTAGCCAAACCGGGCGGCACAGAACTTCCCGGAGGTTTTCATGCACCCATATCGTACTCACACCTGCGGTGATTTGCGTAGAACCGATGCCGATAAACAGGTAAAATTATCCGGCTGGGTTCACCGTAAACGTGATCATGGCGGCGTAATCTTTGTCGACCTGCGTGATCATTACGGCATCACCCAAATCGTGGTCAATCCAGACAGCCCATTTTTTAAAGAGGTGGAAACGCTTCGCAATGAAAGCGTAATTACCTTTACGGGGCAGGTGGTTCTCAGAACGCAGGATACCATTAATCCGAACATGGTTACCGGGGAGATCGAAGTGGTGGCGCAGGACTTCCTTCTGGAATCTTCCGTGGAAGAATCCTTGCCTTTTACCGTTAACCAGGAACTGGATTGTCCGGAAGAAACCCGCCTTTCCTATCGCTTCCTGGATTTGCGCCGGGAACGGATGCACAAGAATATTCTGCTTCGGTCAAAAACCACCGCGCTGGTGCGTCAGCACCTCTGTGACCGGGGGTTCATTGAATATCACACACCGATTCTGACCAGTTCCTCGCCGGAAGGCGCGCGGGATTACCTGGTACCGAGCCGCCTGTATCCGGGACAGTTCTATGCCCTTCCCCAGGCGCCCCAGCAGTTCAAGCAATTGCTAATGGTGTCGGGCTTCGACAAGTATTTTCAGATTGCCCCCTGTTTTCGGGATGAAGACAGCCGCGCGGACCGCAGTCCCGGCGAGTTCTACCAGATCGATATGGAAATGTCCTTTATCACGCAGGACGACCTGTTTGTGGAACTCGAAGGACTGATGGTGCGCATATTCAGGGAGTTGTCGAGCAAACACATTGTGGCGGAGACCTTTCCCCGCATCGCTTTCCGTGATGCCATGGAATGGTACGGCACGGACAAGCCGGATATCCGCTATGAAATGAAGATGGTCGACTGCACCGATATCTTTACGGATTGCGAATTGAAGGTGTTCAGCAGCCAGGCGCAGTCCGGTGGAGTGGTGAAAGTAATCAATGCCAAGGGCGCCGCGGATCGTCCCCGCAAATTTTTCGACGAGATGGAGCGCTACGCCCGGTCGGAAGGCGCCAAAGGTCTCGCCTGGGTGGCCCTGCGTGATGGCGACATGAAAGGTCCCATCGTCAAGTTCATGAGTGATGCGGAAAAGAAGGCGCTGTGCGAACGGGTTGGCGCCGTGGAGGGTGACGCCCTGTTCTTCGGGGCGGGGAAGCGCCAGGAAACCAACGAACTGATGGGAAAAGTGCGCCAGGCATTGGCCCGTCAGCTGGACCTGGTGGACCGCAACGTGGTGGCCTTCTGCTGGATAGTCGATTTTCCGATGTTTGAGCGGAACCCCGATACCGGACAGATTGAGTTCAGCCACAATCCTTTCTCCATGCCCCAGGGTGGCATGGAGGCCCTTCAAACCATGGACCCCCTCGATATTCTGGCGTACCAGTATGACATCGTCTGCAATGGCATCGAATTGTCCTCCGGCGCCATCCGCAACCACAGGCCGGATATCATGTTAAAGGCCTTTGACATCGCGGGATATTCGGAAAGCGTCGTTAAATCCAAATTCCCGGCCCTGTGGAAAGCCTTTCACTACGGGGCCCCGCCTCACGGAGGCATCGCGCCCGGCCTGGACCGCATCATCATGCTGTTGGCGGATGAACCCAATATCCGCGAAATTATCGCCTTCCCCTTGAATCAACGCGCCCAGGACCTGTTGATGGGCGCTCCCAATCAAGTTGATCTGCGTCAACTTGAAGAACTTCATATTGACGTTGTGCTGCCCCCGGAAAACGCATAACGCGATCTTTTTCCCGGGTAACATGAGTTAGTCTCTGGCCAGCGCAAACGATCAGGATACCGTTTTATGAGTCCGACAGGTCGAGAACTGGTCGGGCAAGCCCTGCGTTTTCAGGATCCCGCGCGGGCGCCCCGTCAACTGTGGTATCTGCCGTGGGCTGAAATCCATTATCCGGATGCGTTGCACCGGATTCAGGAAACATTCCCTGCGGATATCGTTTCCGCGCCCGGGTTTTATCGGGACCCGCTCCCCTCCCGCGGTTGCGCCACCGGTATAGGCGCTTATACCGATGAGTTCGGATGTGAATTCATCAACATTCAGGAGGGTGTCATAGGGGAGGTCAAGCATCCCCGAATCCGGGACTGGGACAACGACGCCGGCGCTGTCCGTTTCCCTGTCGAGCATTTCACCATGGACAGGGAAAAGATAAACGCCTGGTGTGCTTCGCGGGATGAATTCGTTGTGGCCGGCTGCTGCCCCCGTCCTTTTGAACAGTTACAATTTCTTCGCGGCTCCGCGGATCTGTATGTGGACCTGATGCTTCGGCCGGAGTCGATGCTGGCCTTCATGCGCGCGCTGCACGAATTCTATTGCCGGCTCATGGAAGAATGGGCGAAGACGGAGGTGGATGCTTTGACGTTTATGGATGACTGGGGCTCACAGCGCTCCCTGCTGATTTGTCCGGACTTGTGGCGCGAGCTTTTCAAGCCCATGTACCGGGATTATATTGAAATCGCCCATAGCGCCGGAAAGGCCATCTTCATGCACTCGGACGGGCATATACTGGACATCTTTCCGGACCTGGTGGAACTGGGATTGGATGCGGTAAATTCCCAGGTTTTTTGCATGGGTGTGGACAATCTCGCGCCCTTCGCCGGTCAAATCACCTTCTGGGGGGAAATAGACCGCCAGGGGATTTTGTCGCAGGGGATGCCGGGGGACGCACGGGAAGCCGTGCGGCAGGTATACAGGCATCTTTGGAAAAAGGGAGGCTGCATTGCCCAGTGCGAGTTCGGTCCTGGTGCGCGTCCTGAAACTGTGGAAGCGGTGTTTTCCGAATGGGATGCGGTTGCAGCCCGGTCCAGCTAGTGTAGTGAGTCATGTTAATGACAACTTATGCTGAGTCAATTTATTAATGCTTTTTGTGGTGCAGGCATCTTGCCTGCTTCGGCGGGCAGGCTGGAAGCCTGCACCACAATAACTTACAACAATGTGTCTTAAGTCGCCTTTATTAAAAGTCAATGCACTAGTCGGGTGGAGGCGGTTTCAGATTCTCTTCAGCAAATCGCGGTGTTGTTCGCGTCCGGCTGCTGGATGCGCCGGTCGAGGGCGCGCAACAATTCCACGGTCAGCATGCTGTTCTTGGCATTTCCCTCGCGCCGGTAGTACAGGGCAAGTTTGCTGGTAATGCGACGGACAAGCATGCTGGCGGTCATGTCGAGGGTAATTACCGATTCTGCGGCGGCTCTCGAGGGCCCCTGAAGCCGCAGTAGTTCGTCCATCGTTGAAACACTTCCGTGATTGCTGAAATCCACAAGGTAGAGCACGCCGTCTTCCCTGTAACGCGCGTAATAGCTGCCGGGCCAGTTGCAGCCCGTAATGTCAAAACCCAGACGATGCCCCAGCAATATGTAAATACAGACAAGGCTTACAGGCAGGCCATGCCGCCTTTCGACTACAAGGGAAACATTGATGCCGTCACTGCTTTCACTGCCCTCCGGGATGGCGGTGAAGCTCAGGCCGTCAAACAGGAAACGGGCCAGCGCGGCGGGTGTTGCCGGACCGTCATCCAGGGAGAATCGGTCCGTCAGTTCGTTGAGCGCCATGGACAGGGAAGGACGGGGACGCGTTCCGTTTTGTAGATGGGAAAGAAGATGCAGGGCCTTTTCCAGTTTGACGGGGCCTTCCTCCTCTTCCAGCCACGCTTCCCAGGCCTGCAGCAATTCCTGGCGATGACGGTCCCAGAATATCGAGTCGAGAGCCGCGTGTTGTGCGTCACTGAGCGGTATGCGCCGTTCGCGTGCGAATTGGATAATGTCCATATTCAGGGAACGAAGCGCCTGCGAAACGGCGCTGCGTACCATGGGCGACTCGTCCTCGAGCAATTGCAGCAGGGCAATCGTTTTTGAACTTGTCTCGGTGTCCGTTGCTTGCGGCATACGTATGCTTTCTCATGAACCACATGTCCGGCACGGTTCGGGGATTTTCGGTATTTCGATAAACAATACGACCTTATGGTATCTTAAGAATATACATCAGTCGCACCGGATTTGCCAAGTGGAACATTTGCCGCGGCTTGGTTCCTAGCGATATACCGGATGTTCTTGTTCAGGTGACGGGGAGATATCAGATGAAAAGAATACTGGTTGTTGGAAGTGCCAACATGGATCTTGTTGTTCGCACGGCACGCCTGCCGAAAGCCGGGGAGACGCTTCTGGGCGGTGAATTCATGACCGCCTTTGGGGGGAAGGGGGCAAACCAGGCGGTGGCCGCGGCGCGCCTCGGCGGGGCCGTTCATTTCGCTGCCTGCCTGGGCAATGACGCCTTTGGCAATCTCCACCGCGAGGGGTTGGCCGGAGAAAACATTAACCTGGATGCCCTGAAAATCGATAGGGATACACCGACCGGTACGGCCGTGATATTGCTGACGGAATCCGGCGAAAACACGATTGTGGTGGCTCCCGGCGCGAATAACGCGCTGCTGCCGGATGATATCCAGGCCTTGCGCGACCTGTTCAATACGGTGGATGTCGTCATCAGCCAGCTGGAGATTCCCCTGGATACCGTGGAAACCACGTTGCGGCTTGCCCGGGAATGCGGCGTATTTTCCATCCTGGACACCGGCCCCGCACGGCCCCTCTCCCCCGCCACCATCGCCCTTGCCGACCTGATATCGCCCAATGAAAGTGAAACGGAAACCCTGACCGGTATTCATGTGGATTCCATTGAAAGCGCGCGCACGGCCGCTTGCTGTCTGCGTGATATGGGCGGGAAAGAGGTGGTGATCAAACTCGGCAAGCGAGGCTGTCTGTATCTGGGACAGGAAGAATTTTATCAACCCGCGTTTAACATCGATGCGGTGGATACCACGGGTGCCGGTGACGCTTTTACCGCCGCCCTGGCCGTCGCCTGGGGAAAACTGCCTGTGCCGGAGATCCTGCTCTTTGCTAATGCCGCGGGTGCTTTGGCCGCAATGGTTGCCGGAGCCCAACCCTCCATGCCGGACTTTGCCAAAGTAACGGATTTCCTGAAGCAACGCGGAGCGCCTGTTGATTGGAAAACAAATTAATGAGGAAGGTCCCAGAAAGGGTTGCCGGGTCAGATTGAAAGATAGCCATAACCTCGAATCAGTTCTTGAAGTGACCAACACAGTCTTTATCCAAAGCATATCGGGGCAATACAAGGGCTTTGCTACGGCATTTATCCAGGCAGCGACGCGGTAGGCAGGCTGAAAAGCGATGAAACAGTCGCCCAATGTGGTTTCTTGTTAAGGCGTAATTCAACACCCGCCCACGATGGTAATCGAGGTGGTAAATGACGGTTCTATCATTTGCCACAGGATGCCTAGATTGCGGCCAAGGACCATCACAACCATATTGCCCAGTTTGAGAGCGATGGTTTCCTCAACATCGCCATAAGGGCATTGGCTTACATCACTTACAAACTCTGAGAAGCGTCCCTTTTCAGGCATAACCTCAAAATTGATGCCACTGTATTCGAGATAGAAAGGCACTCCCGGGGTAATGAATTCCGGGTAGAGTCTTTGTGCGCTGGGAGCGATTTGCGGGAGTTGGTACAGGTCAGCGAAAACCTCGTACATGTAGATCCACCCGTTAATGTAGACGCCGTAGGCGGTATAAGACTTGGGGGGCGAGGTATATTCGACCCCGGACATTTTCCAGCATTCATACCCGTTGATCATCAGTCTTTCCGATACTTCAAGGCTGTATCCCCCGTCCCCCGCCACTTCCCATTTATTGCCGATGGCGATGGGGTAATACTCGCAGGTCGGAATGCGTTTTGTGGCAGTGACCAGGTCGACTGAAGCACCCGGCAGAACCAGGGTTCCGCCGGCAGGCTGCTGGCGCAATACAATGCCCTCGGCGGCCTCCGCGCTATACTCCTCTGTCATAGTGCCAACGCGCAATCCGGCAGTGGTGATGAGTGTCTGCGCTTCCTCTCGGGGCATGCCTGTTACGGTAGGTACGGAGACGGGTTCCGGGCCTTGGGAGACAACTAAATGTACCGGCGAGCCCGGAATCACCAGTGTGCCCCCGGCGGGATCCTGGCTGATTACCGTACCGGAAGATACTGAAGCACTCCATTCTTGAGTTATTGAACCCAGGGAAAATCCCGCATCTGTTAGGATCCGCTGGGCTTCCGCCTGTGTTTTGCCGACGATGCCGGGAACGGGTATGGGTTGGGGACCACGAGATACGAACAGGCTCACCGCCGTGCCGGGAAGGACAAGGGAACCTGCGCCAGGCTCCTGGCTGATAACAAAACCTTCGGGTACGGAATCGCTGTAGCGCAACGTTATCATGCCCACAGTTAACCCTGCGCCTGTAATGGCCGCTTGCGCGTCCGCTTGGCTCTTGCCGGTGACCCCGGGTACCGTCACAGGTTCCGGTCCGCGCGATACGACAAAATTAACGGGCGTACCGGGCGGCATCACCGTACCCCCTGCGGGATTTTGGGAAATTACCTTACCAGCAGATACCGTATCGCTCCATTCCCGAGTGATTTCTCCCGGAATAAAGCCTGTCCCGGTAATCACGGCCAGCGCGTCCAGCTCGGGATCTCCTACGATATCAGGAACGGCAACAGGCTCCTGGCCCTGAGACAGAACAAGGTTTATGGAAGTCCCGGGCGGCGCCATAACGCCCGGTCCCGGATTCTGACTAATGACTAAGCCCGCAGGCACCGTTTCACTGAAACCTTGTACCACGCGCCCCAGGGAAAATCCGGCCGCTGCAATGATGGCGGCAGCCTCTTCCTGGTTTTTGCCCGTTACATCAGGAACCTCCGATGGTTCGGGGCCGTCAGAAACGACGACGCTTATGGAAGTGCCGGGTGCACGCATCAAACCGGCTTCAGGGGATTGGCTGATTACGATGCCGGACGGTATGGAGTCGCTCCACTCCCGGGAAACCTGACCCGGGATAAAGCCGGAACCCGAAATCAATACCAGGGCGTTTGTCTCTGTTTGACCGACAAGGTCGGGGACACTGACCGGTTGAGGGCCCTCGGAGACAACCAGGTCTATGGCCGTGTTGCGGGTGACCAGGGTTCCCGCCGTCGGGCTCTGACTGATGACAATGTCTTTAGGCACGGTGTCACTGTAGCGCAGCGTTATGGCGCCGACCGTCATGCCCGCCCCGGTGATTTCAGTTTGCGCCGCTGCCAGCGCTTTGCCGGTAACCTCAGGCACCGTGAGATATTCTTCTCCAAGAGACAGTACCAGGTTGACTGGAGAGCCGGGAAGTGCGCTGGCGCCGCCCGCCGGGTCCTGGCTTATTACCATGCCTTCCGGAACACTGGCGCTGTAGGCATGGGTTATGTCGCCCACGGTAAATCCCGAACCTGCGAGGGTGCTTTCGGCCTTTTCCCGCGATTCGCCTGTCACATCAGGCACGATCTCCAGTTGTGGGCCTGAAGACAGGAGCACATTAACCTTTTTGCCGGAAAATATCCTTTTCCCCGCCTCGGGATCCTGGCTGATAATAGCACCGGCAGGAATGCTACCGCTATGTGCCTCAAATACAGTCCCAAGTTTCAGTCCCGCCACAAGAAGCTGTTCCTCCGCTTCCTTTAAGGGAAGCCTGGTGATATCAGGAACGGTAACGAAAAGTTCCGAGCACCCTTGGTAGGCGGAGAAGGAAACGAAAAGCCCGGCAGCTATCAACAACCCCGCCATGAGGTCCTGCCGGTCCAAATTCAGATCAGGTTTAAGTTCATCCAATAGGGACAATGATTTTTGCTGATGTTGAAAGAGCCCCGCAAGAATTGGAAAACCTTTTGTGACAGGTGTTGAGCACCCAATAGCGGCACAGGTTACCGAAAGACACGTTACGATCCAAAATATCTTTCGCCACTTCTTTGAGGGAAGCATAGCTACCTCCGGATGAAATCCGCATTTGAAAATGCACGAGGTCTTTCGTAAGCAGATTTAAGGACTCTCTATCATAGCAAATAATCTCAAGAGAGTGAAGCTTCGTGTTTGGCTGCAGGCTCCTGTTATGGGCGGGCACAACCGACCATGCTATACTATAACCACCGCAACAAGGAAAAAGTGTCTTTGTCTTAATAGAGGTTGTTTCCGTGGCAAAGGGTGATCATATCCGT
>JAAYBJ010000159.1 GCA_012730105.1 Candidatus Hydrogenedentota bacterium | reverse complement strand
AGCGCACGGGCACGGGCGGCGGGCTGGATAACAGCATGGTGCAATTACGCTATGTGGACGCGAACAACTGGCTGGGCGTGCGCTGGGCGTGGGGCATGCTGATTGTGGTAGAGAAGGTGAATGGCGTAGAACAGGATCGGGCCTACACGGCCATGACCTTTACCGCGCAGGATGTCTGGTATGACATCTATGTCCAGTTGGATGGGAGTTCAGTGGTCCTGTTCGCATGTGAACGGGGCGATACGGTGCAACGACTTCTGGAGACCACGACCAGTCTGGGTGCGACCACGAGCGCGTTGCGCGTGCGCGTGAGCGGCGTGATGCCCTTTGAATTCGATGATTTCCGGGTGTGCAGCCGCAGCATTCACGCGGGTCAGTCCATGGTCTTCACCTACGGCCCCGCGAATCAGCTGGCGACCATGACCACGTCCGGTGTGACTTCGTCGTATACCTACGATCCGTGGGGACGCCTGGCCTCGCGCAGCGCCACGATCGGCGGGCAGAGCTACACGGCCACGTATACCTATCGGTTCGGGGACAAACTGCAGCGGATCGACAGCAACTTCCCGGGTGAGACAGCAGTGGTGCTGTACAACTATGACGGGCTGGGTAAACGGCGTCTGAAAGCCATCGGCAACGATACGACCTACTGGCGCTGGGACGCGGGCTATTCCGTACTGGCCCAGTACCAGGACACCACCCCGGATTGGGGCATCAGCGGCTTTGATAGGTTCTTCGTCCCCTTCGGCCACACGGCCCTTGCCGAAGCGGACCTGGACGCCAGCGGTGTACCCGCCAATGCCGGCTATACCTATCTGGCTCATGATCATCTGGGCACGAGTTACTACGGATTCAACCAGTCCAAAACTGTGGTGTCTCAGAATACCCATCTTCCCTTCGGACAGCGAAGTTATGTGTCCGGCAATTCCCCATACCATGAGTTTACCGGCAAGCCCTGGGACACTGAATCGCAACTGTATTATTTCCCCTATCGGTACTATAGCCCGAATATGAACCGGTGGACATCGGGTGATCCAGCGGGACTGGTGGACGGGCCGAATGTGTATGAATATGTAGGGGAAAACCCAGTAACACATATAGATAAAAAAGGATTAAATAAAAATCCAGTCGATTGGTATGAAAGGTTCATAAATGCAAAAAATATCTGCGACAAGAAAAAACAAGATGGTATTAGAAAGTGCATAAAAAAAGAACTTAATAATGACTTTGGCAATGATCCTTGTCTTGGTGCTTGTATGTGTTTTGAAAGGTATGGTTATAGCCTTGGGCAAGAACAGCTCAAATCTTGCGTTACAGCCTGTGAAAGTGCGAATCCTAATAACAAAATTTATTCATACAGAGATGTTTCGCTATCATTTGCTTTTATATCGATTAGGACCAGTATATAATGAACGAATTGACATGCATTATAATTATTTCTCTTTTTTCAGTTGCAGGTGCTGATATAGAACTAAATACAGAATTTTCTTATATTGAGAACATTGATATTGATATTCTGAAATTAGAGGATGGCTTTGTTTATAAACAAACGGGTGATCTTTTGAGTGAATATGAAATTGGGATGCTGTCGAACTATGTTGAAAATCTTTGGGGCATATTGACTGATGGGACGCTATCAATAAAAAATGAATACATGTTAAAGAAATCATATTATTATATATGTGCGTATATGCTTATGAAAAGCAATAATGATTCGAAAATAAGCGACCTTATTATTACCTATTATAACGTCTATACGTATGAACAAAATTTAATGTGCGTATACAATCATATTAAATTGTTAATGCGTATTATTAATAGCATGATAGACTCTAAAATACTAAATCTATATGATGTAAAAAAAATACTTGAGTTTATAAAATGCCCTGATAATAATTTATGTAATCCAACAAAAAAGTCTTTTGATGAGATCATAAAAGAACTTTCTGTCAATAACGATAACATAAATGTAAATAGTTCTAATAAAAAAGATATAGTTGCATCTAATATTCTGCTAACTCGGATCGAAAACATTGGCATGCACTCATTGTCGGATATAAATACACTATCAGAATTATGGATGAAATATAGCAAAAGACTTAAAAGAGCATATCAGTTTACAAGCCAATTTCTCGACAGCATTGATGTATGTATTTTACGACTCTATTGCGAAATATATGGAATGATGGTAGCTACATCAATAAGGCTTCAAAATTATTGTTCTAATGATGATATTTGCGAGATCAATAATTATAATACATATAATCATATTATAGTAAATCGTATAAAAACAAATAATGGTGACATATATACACTGAATATATTGCCATATAGTAAATCTTATAAATATACGTTTTCAAGTAAGTATCCCCCAGCAAAGCCGGGGGCTTTAGGTAATTCAGGGACAGACCACGAAATAAGCCATAATGATGGAAAAGGTAATTCAGAGCAGACTACGAATTAAGACATAAGAATACAAAGGCAGACACTAATCATAGATTTTTTGCATGTTCCATGAAAGCGGGTACAGGTACCGGCGCGCGGTGTAGAGGCGAAGTGCAACATGAACAGGGGGTAACTGGGGACAGTCACCTATAAAATTTCTTTACACGTACCACGGAAGCGGGAGCAGGTACCGTTGCGCTATGCCCGGGCATAATAGGGGACAGTCACCTATAAATTCTCTTTGCATGTACCACGAAAGCGGGTACCGGTACGCTGTATCTGGGTGAAGTGCATTATGTCCAGTTCCTTGGAGCGTACCGTTACCAGTCCCGGTTTTCGTTCTGTCCTTAAGTCAATACAAGGGAAGGGAATGTGGCACGCCGTAGTGATGAACATTGTCTTGGGGGCAATAAGATTCGGTCATTGTCTATGTTGATGCTTTTCCTCCATCCCTGCCGGGATGGGGAGCAACGTGGGTTGTTTACCGGTGGTGTCGCTTCGCTCGACCACCGGCTACCGGCTTTCATCCCTCCGGGATGTGATTGAATGTGACCAAGAACACCTATTAGGTCGCCTTACATATACCACGAAAGCGGATACAAGTACCGTCGCGCTATGCGGGGCGAAGTGCGTCACGTGCGGGCCTTTGGAGCGCACCGTGCACCAGTCCCCGTTTTCGTTCCGCCGATTTATTTTTCTGGTTGACCTGTTGCCAGTCCTAACGAATTTTGGCAAGAAATACGAGTGGCTGCCGGTGTCCCGGCGTTTTATATCAGTACAACGAAATGCCCCAGAAGGAATCTCTTGAATTACACAATAGAATGTGTAATACTATGTGTGAAAGGAGAATGAACAGATGGCAACCAACCTGGCGATTGATGAGAATCTGTTGTTGGATGCACTGAAAGCAGGTAATTTCAAGACGAAGAAAGACACGGTCAATGAGGCCTTGCGTGAGTTTATTCAGCGCCGAAAGCAGGCGGAGATTATCAAACTCTTCGGCTCTATCGATTTTGATCCCAAGTATAACCATAAGAGGGGGCGACGCGGACGTTGAAAGTACTCATTGATACGACGATTTGGTCCTTAGCGCTCCGTCGAAAGCACCCCACGCCGAACGAACAACGCTTTATCGCGGAACTATCCGAATTGATCGGGGAACTGCGTGCGGTATTGATAGGCCCTGTTCGGCAGGAGGTTCTTTCGGGCATTCCCGACCCGAGGAAGTTTGATCTTGTCAGGAAGCATCTTGCAACCTTTGATGATCTCCCTATTGAACAAGCGGATTACGAGGAGTCCGCACGATACTTCAATACGTGCCGCAAAAAAGGCGTACAAGGATCCCATATCGATTTTCTGATATGTGCTGTCGCGATACGTTATGCCGTGCCCGTTTTTACTACTGACAAAGACTTTCTAAACTATTCAAAGCATCTAAATCTTGAACTTTATAAACCAGGAAGGGGCCAGGTAATTTAGGCGATTAAGGCCACGACGGTCGCAAGCGAGTCCGCCTTCGGCGGATAAACCCGCACCGACGGCGATTATACCAGCAGCCCGGCGTGGGCGGTGGAGGCAAGAATGACTTACATTGCCTTTACATCCCCCTGTGCTGAAGCACCACCCCCCTCGAGGGGGGACCTTTCAGTGCACTCGTCAGGGGTGTGTAACGCAAAGACATTCCCTGAGAGAAAATCCGGGCTTGGAACAAGAAGGTTCGTATCGGCATATTACCCAAGGCATACCCCGCAAAGTCCCCCCTCGAGGGGGGTGGTGCTTCAGCACCGGGGGATGTATATTCCCGGGACGATACCGGCATTTGTCTCTTTCGTCGAATCGAAAGATAAAGAACCATCTGGCGACTATGACGCCGCCAGGTGTGACCTCGGCGTATTTATATACTCATAGCCCGTGGGGACGTTTGGGGGCAGTATGCGCCGCCGCTCCCATGTTTTGCCGAGATGTTGATCAAAAGTATAAAGCATGCCGAAATGCAACATCGGTCTGGCTTTTCTGCTACTGGCAGGTGATGAGAGACCCTTGTTGTGCGGAGTCACATTATGCAAAAAAATGAGCGTACAACGTGTGGACTTAAAGAACAGTTCAGCATAAAGGTGCTGTTGGCAGCGACAATTATGCCCGTGTATTTAGGAAGCATTCTCTATCAATGGTATCTAACTCTGCTCAAGGCTCCAACGTTTGAGGCTAAGGGGATCATCATATTTATTTTCCTTCATTTTCCTTGTGCGTTATTTTTCCTGCATAGAATTAGACGAGATATTAATTCTCTATTCCTTGTGTCTGTTGTCGTTGCCTATTCTTCACTTATTGCCGTTTTTATTCAGGTCCTTATGGGTGTCGTGGAACTATAGTGATCGTTTCGGACAGGGGACTGGCGTCTATTATATTTTTTCACACATACCACGAACGCGGAAACAGGTACCGGTGCGCTGTGTAAGAGCGAAGTGCATTATGTGCAGGTCCTTAAGTAACAGGGGACAGAGAACTGGAAAACTTCGTCAAATCATGTGGAGCAACCCTTGAATTTCTTCTGACGTACAGATTCTATTTTAATTCAATAGAAAACATAAGGAGTAAAGGAGATCCTGTGCTGGACACATTCGCCGTGAGACTGGTATGCTACAGGGATAACAATGGAGTATCCCGGCTATGTCGCAGAATCGGATCAGTTTACAAAAGGCGCTTTTCTTGTTGTTAGCGGCGGGTGTCCTGACGGCTTTCGGATGCGGCCAGATTACGGACAAGGACCGGATTCGCATCGCCAAGATCGGTGAGCAATACATCACGCGCGGTGATTTGTTCAAACTCATCCGCGAAATGCCCGACACGGAACGGCCCATGATTCGGAGTCGCGGCGACCTGTTACGCGTGTTGAACGACCATATTGACACCCGGGTGAAACTGCCTCTGGGCAAAAAACTCGCCGCGGAAGGCAAGGTGTCCGTGGACCGTGAACTGGCCCGGGAACAGTATTTCCGGGAGAGCGGCGACCAGGAGGAACAGTTGCGCGCCATGTGGCGCATGGAAGTGCCCAAGTCGGGTGAAATTACGCCCATGATGAATCTTTACGGGCTGACGCCCGAACTGCTCCAATTCAATAAGGACAGTATTGAAGAAGAGACCGACCGTATGGTGGAAAAACTCCAGGCCGAGCAGGCGGTGGAGTACCTGGCGGTGGAGGCCGTGAAAGCCGGCAAAATTACCATCGAGGAACAGGAAATTCAGCGGGACTACGAGTTCATGAAGGAGGAACTGGTCACCCTGGAAGAGCTTCAGTTCATCGGTATTCGTTTTATCGCCGATGATCCTGAAGCCGCGGCCAAGGCTTCCGCCGTGCGCGACCGGATTACGGCGGGTGAATCCTTCGACGCCCTGGCTGCGGAATACGAGTCCAAGAGCGCCGCCGACGGCGTGCAATATGTCTTCCAGTCAGGCATCCAGAACAACCCTGCCTTGGAAAAGTTCCGCGGATTCTGGGCGGCCGCTTCCGGCGCCGAAGCGGAAAGCGTCATCGGGCCCGTCTACCTGCCGGTCTATCAGCAGGTGGCTCGGGACAAGGAAGGGCATACCAGGACGGTGGACATGCCCGCCGCCTATATCATTTTCAAGGTTCTTGAGCATAAGCCCGCCGGTATCCTTGATTATGAAAGGGCGAAGCCCTTTGTGATGAAACCGCTCCTGCTCTCGAAAATGATGCACCTGCTGCGGGATGAGCGCGGCGTTGAAGTCTACCAGGATAAACTTCCCGACCCTGCCCAGATGCAGGGTCCCGCGACAACGCTTTAAGGCACTATAAGAACGAAAGGGATTCTTGTGAACATTTTGAAAGTAACGCTGGCCCTGCTGATAGTTGTCTTTTCCGTGGCCCGGGCGGAACTGGTGTTGCCCGACTTCAAAACCAACGTGGAAACTTACCGCTTGTTTGGTGAAGAACATCCCGGTCCTTACAAGCATCCGGCTGCCATTACGCAGCTGGCAAATGAGGATTTGTATGTCGCCTATTATGGCGGCGCGAATGAATATTCAGACGACACCGCCGTCTATGGGTCCCGGCAGGTCAAGGGGGAGACCGCGTGGTCGCCGCCTGAACCCATTGCCGTCGTGCCTTTCCACGGTGTCGGCAACCCCGTGGTTTGGCAGGCGCCGGACGGCGTGGTATGGCTTTTTTTCAACACCCAGTACGGGGACACCTGGTCCAACGCGCGGGTTCATGCCAAACTCTCCATGGACGGCGCCCACACTTGGTCGGATTCCTTTGTGCTGGTGATGGAGGAAGGGTCCATGGTGCGCGGTCAGCCCATCGTGCTCAATAATGGCGATTATCTGCTGCCCCTCTATAACGAAACGGGGGAGGACCGGGAAAGCAGCGCGTCGGATACGTGCAGTTATTTCCTGCGTTATAGTCCCGAAAACAAAAAGTGGACCGAAACCAATCGCATCCGGTCGGCGGAAGGCAATCTACAGGCCCAAGCGGTGCAGATTGACGATAACAATCTGTTCTGTTTTCTGCGTCGGGGCGGTAACTTTGAGCCCACGGAAGATGGATGGATGCTGCGCGCCTCGTCCAGTGACGGTGGCCATACCTGGACGGACGCGGAGCGGACGGACTTTCCGAATCCCAATTCCGCGGTGGAACTTATCAAGTTGAGAAACGGACACCTGTTGCTCGTATACAACCATAATATGAATGACCGGACCCCGCTTTCCGTGGCCGTCAGCACTGATAACGGTAAGACCTGGCCCCATCGCAGGGACATTGCCGGCGGGGCCAACACCTACGCCTACCCCTATGCCATCCAGGGCCGGGACGATAAAATCTACCTGGTGTATACCACAAACAGCCGTACATCCGTCATGCTGGCGGTTTTTGAAGAGGCGGCCATCACGGAGTTTTCGAATGAATAGACGGGCATACTCCCGCACCACCTTACTTGCGCGATTTAGCCGCACGTTTCGCTTTCGATGCCCTAGCGTCGTTCTTATGATATGTGTCCTGCAGTTTTTCACCGTCGGCGTTCACATTTCCGCCCATGCAAAAACGGTTGTCAATGTTGCACTCCTGCAAATGCGGCCGGAAAAGAATGACGTTACCGCGAATCAGGAAAAGGCCGAAGTGTTTTGCCGGCGCGCGGCAGAACAAGGCGCTGATATTGCGTTGATGCCGGAAATGTGGAGCATCGGCTATACCCGTTTCGACCCGGATGTACCGAAGGCCCGGGAAGAATTTTACAAGGACGCTCTCCCTGAGAACAGCGAGCCCATACAGCGCTTTGCGGCATTGGCCGATGAATTGGATATGGCTATCGGGATTACCTATCTGGAAGCATTCCAGCCCCTTCCCAGGAATACGCTGACGCTCTTTGACCGCAACGGGAAGAAGGTCTTCAGTTATGCCAAGGTCCATACCAGCGATTTCAAACCCATGGAGGCGTCCATGACGCCCGGTGATCAGTTTTTTACCGGGGCGCTGGATACTGCTTCCGGACCGGTGCAGGTAGGCGCCATGATTTGTTTCGATCGGGAACAGCCGGAAAGCGCCCGTATCTTAATGCTGCAAGGGGCCGAACTCGTGTTGACGCCCAATGCCTGTAAATTGGACGAATTACGCTTGCAGCAGTTCAAAATACGCGCCTGGGAAAATGTGATGGGGGTTGCTATGGCCAACTATCCCGCCCCGCAACAAAACGGGCATTCCGTGGCGTATGACGCGGACGGGAACCAACTCGTTCTTGCAGGGGAAAAAGAAGGCATCTATATGGCGGAGTTTGATTTGACCGCTATTCGAAACAAGCGGGCCAAAACGATATGGGGAAATGCGTACCGGCGTCCCCATCGATACGAAGCGCTTATTCAGGCTGAACAGGCGCCGATATGGCAGCGTATTGATGGGAATGGCAAGCCCTATCAACCCGTCCTACGATGAATTCCAACTTGTAGTATACAAGCGTGGAACCGCTCCAATGGATGTAGAAACCCGTGCTGTCCTCTGCTCGCAGCGTTTTTTTCACTCTTCTTTTAATTGTGCTCTCTTTCGTCCCTACGTATCCCCAGGATTGAAACCTGTACTCTGGTTTTCAGGTCTGTCTATTACGTAAGACGGACCACAAATTTGCTTTCAGTTCCTATGTATGTTATACTAATTGAATTAGTTAGGTTTTCACAGCCGTGCACGGCGGCTTGTGGAAAAACTACAGGGCGACCATTAACGATACACATTACGGATAGGAGCACCTGATATGTCACGTGTTATTTGGCGCTATCAATTGAGCAAACAGGAACAGCAACTTTGGGAGCGTGAAGAGTTGCGCGGTTGGCGCGAGGCCATGCAGGGCTTTGTGGAAGATGAAGCGCGTGAGCAGGGCTGTTCAAAATATGCCATTTACACTCGCGACAATGCGCTTATCATTAAAAATGCTGTTATAGACGATTCAAAGGAAAACGAGAATAATTAATAGCATTTCGGGCCTCTGTGCGATTACATACCGCCTGACGTGGCCTTTCAATGGGTGGTCGAGGCAATGTAAAATTGCGTGTTTTACTGAAGAACCACCATGTTGTTGCGATGGATGGCCTCATCGAAATCCTTGCGCCCCAGGATCGCTGCTACAGTGCCGCTTTTTTTCCCTTGAATGGCGCGCAGTGCCTCACTATCATAATTGACCAATCCCCGGGCGATCAGGGCGCCGGACGCGTCCATAACCCTTACGGACGCGCCCGCATTGAACCGCCCTTCAACGGCGGTAATGCCCGCCGGCAACAGGCTTTTCCCCTGATTGACAATCGCGTTTCTTGCGCCGTTGTCCACGTGGATGGCGCCCGAAGTGGCCCGGCCGAAGGCGATCCACCGCTTTCTGTGGGTTAAAGCCACTTTTGCGGGGAAGAACCGGGTTCTGACCGCTTCCCCCGAAAGAACGCGATGAATAACCCGGCGCTGATGCCCGGAGGTTATCACACAATCCACCCCGGCGGCTGTGGCTATTTTGGCCGCGTCGATTTTTGTGCGCATACCACCCGTGGCGGCGATGCTGCCCGCGCCGCCGGCCGCGGCCTCAAGGTCCGGTGTAATGCGCTCCACATCGCAAATCAGGCGTGCGGATTGGTCCTCGGCGGGATTCTTGTCATACAAGCCCTCCACATCGGTCAATAATATCAACAGGCCGGCATTGATCTTGGCCGCAATTTTAGCGGCCAGGGTGTCATTATCACCAAACTTGAGTTCTTCGGTCGCCGTGGAATCGTTTTCATTGATGACGGGGATCACCGTGCCGATGGCAAACAGCGTGTTCAGGGTGTTCCGGACATTCAGGTAGTTTTGACGCGAATCCAGGTCCGCTTGGGTCAGCAGCACCTGGGCCGTGGTCAGGCCGTCCCCGTAAGTCTGAAAAAGCGTTTCGTAGTAATGCATGAGCCTCGCCTGGCCCACGGCGGCTACGGCCTGCTTTTCCGGCAGGGAAACCGGTCGTTTCGTAAGGCCGAGCATCATCATGCCGCACCCCACCGCGCCGGAGCTGACAATGACGATATCCGTGCCGTGGTCGCGCTTCAATTCGCACACTTCTTTGACCATTTCCTCGAGCACATGCCCGTCAAAGGCCTTTTTGCCCGTCAGCAGGTTGGTGCCAATTTTGATTACAATCCGCTTCACTTTTTCCGGGGATGATTTCATTCAGGTTCTTTGATCCTTGTCATAATACAGGTGGCTGTTGTGAATGTGGTTGCGGAGCATGCCCCTTAAAGGACGGGAGAATTTTTTTGATGATATTCCTTAAGGCGGTCTTCAACGTCCGCGCGCGCGTATACTAAGGCCTGCCATGCCGCGCTTCGGCTGTTGCCGGACAACGGCATGCCCCTTATTATAGGGCAGCCTGACAATTACGCCCAAATTTCATCACCATCAATAAAATGCGCTTGCTTTCGGGGCTTTTTATTGAGCTACGCCCGAAAACTTCTTTTGGCGGAAATCGTGGATTAACACGTCAGATGTGCTAGAATAACCCGCCGATTTTCAGGGCACTGCGGCCTGCCACGGTGTGTTTCCGTAACAGAGTCATGGATTTCAGGTATACTCTTGTAGGCAGATGCGTGCAGGCAAACTCCGGTTGCGCCGGTTAAGGATACCAACATGACGCGAATGTTTCTTTGCATGATGATTGCGGTGGTCGTGTTCTCGTGTTTCCCGTCTGCCGGACAGGAAAGCGGGCTTTCTTTTGCCCGGGAAGCGGCTTTCGTTAGCGCCCAGGAAATTCGTGTGCAAGTCACGATTACCGGAGATCAGGACACTGTTAGCAGTGTGAAATCCTTGGGGTTTCAGGAATTGTTTCCAACGTCATGGTCCTATAACGGCAATTATGAAGAGTATTACGGGGAAGCCATGCTCAAGGAAGGCACGGATAAAGGGGTGAACCTAAACGCGAATATTGCCGGACAGTTGGATTTTTACTGGATTCAGATTCCCGAATTCCCCATCACGATTGTTTATGGATTAACGGCCGCCTCTTATGAAACAGGTCAAACGATTTCAGGCACCCTCTACTGGTATACAGAGTTCGATGATTTTTCCGTAACGACGTCAGGCACCCTGATTGGGGAACTCGAGGGAGAAGGGGAGGCGCCTGAGGGTGAGGGGGAAGCGCTGGCGGAAGGCGAGGTCGCAACCGGATCCTTGCGGGGCGTGATCCGTAAAGAAGGCACAATAGAAGTGCTTTCTGACGTGGAGGTGTTGCTGACTCCGGGAAACTATACTGCAACATCCACCGCCCTGGGCATATTTACCTTTTTGGAAGTGCCTGTCGGCGATTACACTCTGACGGCGACCAAGACAGGGTTCGAAAAATTCAGTACAGCCCTTGCCATTACCGAAGGCCTAAAGGTATATGACGTAGAGTTAACACCCGTTGCGGCCGAAGGGGAAACGGAGACGGAAGGGGAAAGTGAAGGCGAAGGCGGATTGGAAGGGGAGGAACAAACAGGCGCTTTGAGCGGTACTGTGACCAACAAGGACACCAATCTTCCGCTTTACAACGTCCAGTTGCTTCTTATGCCTGGAAAATACGAGACAACCACGGACCGCCAGGGTGACTACCGCTTTGCCGGTTTGGCCGCAGGTACCTATATCCTGACGGCGTCCCTCTCCGGCTATTCCAATGTCAGTGTCGGTGCTACTATTGTCGCCGGGGAAAACAAGCAGGACATTTCCCTGTCCCGCAGTGTAACTGAGGGGGAGGGTGAACCGGAAGGCGAGGGGGAAGGTGAGGAAGAAGGGGAGGGGGAAGAGGAAGCCGATGATTGTGGCATGTGCTGTTCTTCTGCCAAGGGAAAGGCCTTTGACTGGGGGCGTTACCTGGGCGACTTCTTCCTGCTGGGTATGGCCGTGCTTGTGCTTTCGCGGCTTAATATCCGCTGATTTCGTGTTAAACAATTAACAAGCCGGATTCGCTATTGGAATCCGGCTCATTCTGTTT
>JAAYBJ010000158.1 GCA_012730105.1 Candidatus Hydrogenedentota bacterium | reverse complement strand
ATTTCCGCCGATGAATTTCGGCGGCCCCATTGAAGCCGCGCCACCTCCGGAGGTGCAAATAGTTCGTTCCATATTTCCGCCGATGAATTTCGGCGGCCCCATTGAAGCGCTTCGGATTGGGTAGATCAAAAGGTATATCAGAATGATTTCCGCCGATGAATTTCGGCGGCCCCATTGAAGCAATGTTTCCTCTTTCTTTTCTTCCGTGTCGCTTCCATTTCCGCCGATGAATTTCGGCGGCCCCATTGAAGCCAATCTACTCCCTTACCTGGCCGCTGGTTACCCACGATTTCCGCCGATGAATTTCGGCGGCCCCATTGAAGCACAAGCACCTTCACCGCCAATTCATGCCATTCAATTAATTTCCGCCGATGAATTTCGGCGGCCCCATTGAAGCACATTTGTCACGGGTTGTGATACGATTCCTGCACGGATTTCCGCCGATGAATTTCGGCGGCCCCATTGAAGCTGTTGTTCCGTAATAAGCACCTCAAGCCCGGCTAAAAATTTCCGCCGATGAATTTCGGCGGCCCCATTGAAGCGGCGTGTTACGGCTTGTTTACGGTTAGGTATTGAGGAATTTCCGCCGATGAATTTCGGCGGCCCCATTGAAGCGAGCTGCGCCCTATTTTTTTTGCCGCCAGAAATTTCCATTTCCGCCGATGAATTTCGGCGGCCCCATTGAAGCTCGCGATTGACGCAGCGCCAACACCCGGAACAAGCATATTTCCGCCGATGAATTTCGGCGGCCCCATTGAAGCGTCACCTCTTCGCGCACTCCAACCAGGCCGCGGGCGATTTCCGCCGATGAATTTCGGCGGCCCCATTGAAGCCATTTTGCCAGACACGACCGGCTGATCCAGCAGATGATTTCCGCCGATGAATTTCGGCGGCCCCATTGAAGCAATATTTGGCCAACAACACAATCATCACAGTGTTTGCATTTTCCCTGGTCGCGAAAAAAACGGACTGACGTTTGTTTGGGTTGTTTGGAATGAGACATGGAGAGCTTTGCTGAAAGCCCGTTTGTAAGGCTCTTTTGTTAAAGACCGTCTTGTTTGGCTCTCGTTCCCAAATTCCATTTGGGAACGCGCTCTCTCTTGAAATTCTATTTCCTTTTTCATCACCCCAAGGGCATTTGTGTTCTGTCGTGTATTTGCGAAGTAGAACTTCGCGGACAATTGCGTTCCCAAATGGAATTTGGGAACGAGAACAAACGCTTAGAGGATGGTAACGCGAAGAGGATGGGGCGGCAAGGCCCCACGTATTCTCCACGGATGTAAGAAGGGGTGCGCTTTATCTCAGGTGTCGTTGTCCTGTGCGGCGTAGTACTTGCCGAGGGCGCCGGGTTCGATCGCTTTTCCCGGTAGTGCCCCTTCGCTTTTGGGCGTAGTTGCGCTGAAACGGGCCTCCAGGCGGAGCGATTCCTTTCCGAAAACCACGTTCCCGAAAACCAGGTCTTGTTCCTTATCATGGAAAAACACCGCAGGCTGCGCATTTATGAGAATTTCTGTCGCCGTCGCGCCGCCCGTGCCCAGCACCACGACCTCTTCCACGCCTTCGGGTCCGTCCAAGAGCAGGGACAGGTTGCCTGTCCCTGCGTTCCACTGTTCGGCAAGGCGTTTCCCGCCCCACAGATGGTAAGGGCTATTTTCCGGAACAGTTCTCAGATAGAACAGGCGGAGTTGGGAGGAATGTAGCGGAACATTGACAAAGGGCGCATGGTTTCCGTCCGGTCCCTTCCCGAGCGTGCGGCGCGCGTGAACGTCATACACCACCACAGGCCTGGCGCTGTTCAGCAGTGCGGCCGGCGCGTTGGGTTCCGCCAGCGAGCAGGAGGTCCCGGCGTCGTTCATGTTGGCCAGCGCCACAAGCGCGTCATTCCAGACCCGGTTATGGTACAGGGCGGCATAGCTGCCGGGTACGGTTGTCTCCAGGGAATCCGAGAAGGTAGACTCATACAGGCCGAAGTAATACTGGGCCAGGTTGTAGGTGCTGACGAAGAGGGGTTCGTTTTTGTTGACCCCCGAAGCATAGGGGAATTTTTCCGGCCAGAGCCGCCAATCCAGGTAGCTGTACTGGCCGCCGCCGGTGAGCAGATCAAAAGCATAGGCCCGTTCCGCGCCGCAACGGGTGGTTTCGCTGTCGCCCGCCCACAGGCACCCCTGGGCATACATATTATTGAAGGCGCCAAAGGTGTCGCGATAGGATTCGACGGAGGCAAAGGTATAGCCTTCGCCGAAGAGGTGGCAGTCGAAGGGGGCGATGACGGGCAGAACAAAGCCATGGCTGCAGTGGTCGATGAGCACCGCATGGGGACAGCCTGCCCGTAGCGCCTGCCGCCGTCGCCAGTTTATCTCGTGCAGCTCGATGAGGCAGTCATACACCTGCTGCGGGTGCCCGTGCTCTTTCCACAGGGTGCAGTTCTCATAGGCCAGGTTGTCATCAATGTACATGCCGTCCACGGGATAGCGTTCCAGCATGCGCTTGTCGCATTCGATACGGTAATCGGCCAGGCCGTTGGGCGAGGCGAGGCAGGTCGCCAGTGTGTCGCAAAAGGCGTCCATGCTTGCCTTGTACTGGCCGCCGTAGTTAAAACCCTGCCACTCGGCCCAGCGGCCTTCTTCGATCCTCTTTACCACCTCCGGATCGTGGCGATACATGAGGTCGGCGTTGGCGGTCCAGATGAAGAACATCCCGGTGTCATGCACGGTCTTGAGCACCCGCTCCAGTTCACCCACCGGCGGGCGGGGGGCGCCGGGAGGGCCCAGGCGGTGCATCTGGAACAAGGTGTACCCCAGTTGTGCGGCCGCGTGGATTTCCGCGTCAGACGGATAGGGGTGGTTTCCATCACCCACCCAGATGAACATGCGCAGGTCGCGCCAGCGCGGGTGCGGCAGGCGGTTCGGCGCGACGGCGAGGCCGACCCGGAAGCTGAAGGCTTTCCCGGCGGGAAGGGTGTAGGCGTCGCCGTCCGGCCCGGCGTGAATCAGGTGCTGGTACAGGTTCAGGAGGCATTCGCCGTTTTCAACGGCATTCACCCGGACCGCGGCCGTGTCCAGCGATGCGGGGGAACGGTAGAAATCGCCCATGTCGGTAAACAGGGCGAGGGCGGCTTCGTCGCTGTAGACTTCGAGGCAGGAGGTGGGCGTGTTCAGACGTGCGGTCTCGCCGGGCTGCGGCAGGGCGCCCTGGTAACAGTCCATGCCGTTCGTGTCGCGGCGCTTGTGCAGGTAATGGCTGAACCGTCCGGCGGCGGACGCTTCACAGCGAATCCCCTGGCGCAGCACCAGATCCGCCTCCGGGGTGAGCGTGACTTCGGAAACCAGGACGCCGTCGTTGAAAATGGTGGTGGTGACGGTGCAAGGCACCCCGGGAACCCAAAGACACTCCGTGGACAGGACCACCTGGTCCAAGCTCTCTTTCAGGACCCGTGTGGCGCCGCCAACGGCGCCGGTAAGGCTTGAATCATCGAGCCGGAGCGCAACCGGTTCGCGCAGCGTGATCACACGCTTCCCTTCGCGGGTGACATCCAGTCCGCTAACAGCGCCGTTGGCCCGGTCAATGGTGTAGCGAAAAGTGGGCCCCTGCACGGAAATCGCGGTGTCCGTGACGGTGCAGGAAAGGTCCTCCGGGGGCAGGGCTTCGCGCACTACCTCCGCGATGGTCTTGCTGGTGACGGGCAGGTCCGCCGCCGCGCCGGAGGTCTGCAGAAGGCACAGTAAAAGCATCAGGGCTTGCATGTCGTGTTTCCTTTCACCCCTTCCAGTTTCCAGACATCCGGTTCCATGTTGTTCCCCGCCACCATCCACAGCGCATCCTGAAAAACAAACACGCTGGCGGCGTGTCGCGGTTTCCAGGGCGTGTCGGAAACTTCGTGCCAGGTGATGCCGTCTTCGGAATACCAGACATCATTCCGGTTCTCCTGATTCCAGCCTTCCATTACCCACAGTTTCCCGTCAAACACCGCGACATCATGATACTGCCTTGGATGCCACGGCGCCGCTTCCAAAACCCGTTCCCAGCGCGTTCCGTCCATCGAACACCACACATCGTTGTAGAACAGGCGTTCGGGCTGCTCCGGGGTGTCATAGGTGCCGCCGCCGAGCACCCACATGCGGTCCTTGAAGACGGCGTTGCCGCCGATCATGCCCCGGGGCGGCCAATGCGGGCCCTGGGGTGTTACCTGTTGCCAGTGGATCCCGTCCCCCGAGTTCCAGATATCGTTGTAGAACCGTTCTTCGGCGGGGGCGTGCTGCGGCAGGGTCTGCCCGCCCATGACCCAGATCTTGTCTTGAAAGGCCAGCGTATAGTGCAGTACCCGTGGCGCCCAGGGCGCCGGCCGGTCCTTGTTGACGTGAACCCAGTGTATCCCGTCCTCCGAGTTCCAGACATCGTTCTGGTAGTGTCCCTGGATCGGGTCGCCGCCCACAATCCACATCCTGCCTTGATGCACGACATACCCGGCCGTATGGCGGCCTTCCCAGTCACCCTCCGGGTTGAAGGATGGTGTGCCGAAGGTGTTTTCCTTTTCCAGCGTCCAGTTTCGGCCGTCCGGTGAACTCCAGACATCATTCACGCAGTCGAGGGGGAAATAGGCCTCATTCCGGGAATTCCAGCCGCCGATCAGCCACATCCGGTTCCGGTATACCAGCGCCCCGGCGCCGTCGCGCGGTGCGAAGGGCGCGGTCATGGTCACATTGACCCAGCGGTACGGGCATGTATCGTTCGCCGTGGCCGGATATGCCAGACCCAGGAATGCCAGGAAAAGGACAAGCCCGACGTGGGTGAGTTTAAGCGGGTTGCGGGTGCGGCAGGCTGGCATGAGTACTCCTTGTAACAGTAAGACTATTTCAGTTTCTTTGCGGTTTAACATGCATTATACTTTTTTCAGCGGGTTGGAATGCAGTGCCATCATACGCAAGGCGTTGTCGGTTTTGAATTCCGGGGACACGTTTCCCAATTAACCAAAAGGTTAAAGTTTCTAGCCCCATTCACGGAAGTGTACTTGGGAACATGTCCCCGGAATTCAAAAGGGAACAAGGGGCAGGGGACATGGATAATGTTGCCAGTAATGAAAATTTTTTGCATCTTTATATTTATGGTATGATTTCGCATGAGACCGCCATGTGTGTTTTTCGTTCGTGGCTGTGACTATTCACGCGCGGGGAGCATGCGGTGCCGCAGTGCGCGGCGGGATGGATGGTATTCGAGTCAGCACGCAGGGACCCGTCCCTGAGTGACAGGCTCCTTTTTTGTCAACAACGAATCATGGTACCCAAGGGAGAAAGACGATGGAAACGTTTGAACGAATCGCATCCTGTGTGGCCCGTGGAAAAGTGGACGTCAAGTCGCCCTGGCCGCCGGACCTGAAAGGACAGGACGGGGTTTTTGAACTGGTGCGTGACGCCCTTGCGGCGGGCGCCGATCCCAATGACGTGCTTACCAAAGGGCTGATGCCGGGCATGAATGATGTGGGCAAAAAGTTCAGCCGGAATGAAGTCTTTGTGCCGGACCTGCTCATGGCGGCCAAGGCCATGACCGCGGGCATGGATCAGCTCAAGCCCCATTTCGAATCCGGTGCGGCCAAGCGCCGGGGCGTGCTCATCGTCGGCACGGTCAAAGGCGACCTGCACGACATCGGTAAGAACCTGGTCCGCATGATGATGGAAGGCGCCGGCTACGAAGTTATCGACCTGGGCGTGGACGTCAGCCCCGAGGCCTTCCTGGCCAAGGTTGAAGAGCGGCCTGGAAGCATGGTCGGCCTGAGCGCCCTGCTGACAACCACCATGGTCAACATGGAGGAGACAACCCGGCTGATCAAGTCCAAGTTCCCGGAAACCATCGTCGTGGTGGGTGGTGCGCCCCTGACTTGGGAGTTCTGCAAGAAAATCGGCGCCGATGCCTATTCTCCCGACCCGCAGGGGATTATAGAATGGCTTGATGCCAAAGTAGCCTGATCCCCCGATTTCGATTACATGGGAAAACCGGCGCAACGGGACTCGCCCGGCGAGTTCATCGCCTGTTTTCCCCTTTTTTATGGACCGCGCCTGGGATGCCGTTATGCCGCCTTTGCGCCGCGATTACCATATATTGTGTTTTTGAAAAAAAGGAAACCCAAGCAATAGTTACGGTTCCTCTCAATACCCAAACGGGTAAAAAAGACAGTTTCCGCCGGAGAATTGTTGTAACAAAAAAGGCAGGCAAATTGTATTTTAGGCGTGTGCAATTCAGACACGTTCATGAACGCCTGCCTGTACTGTCCGGGCGCGTGAATCAGTGGAGGAAAGCATGAACGCTTATGCTGAATGCAGCGATGAAAAGTTGATGACCTTACTCTGCGAAGGTGACAAGGAAGCGCTGGCCGGCCTGGTGGAACGGTATCAGAACGATGTGTTCCGCTTTTGCCTCCATTATCTGGGCGATCTGGAAGCCGCCCGCGAAACCGCGCAGGAAACGTTTCTCCGCGTATATACCGCTAGGGAGCGCTTTGACGCCGCGCGGGTGTTCCGTCCGTGGATGTTGTGTATCGCGCGCAATATGTGCCTTAACATCCTGAAACGCAGAAAAGTGGTACCCATGGAAAGCCTGGACGGGTACGAGTCCGGAGACGGTGGCGCCGTGCGTTATTTGCCGGCTGCCGCCACAGAGCATCCTCTGGAGAGCATTCTGGCGGACGAACGGAAACGGCAGCTGTTGAATCTTGTGAATGGGTTGCCCCAAGAGGTGCGTGAGGTGTTGGTAATGCGCTATTTTGAGCAGATGTCTTCCCGCGAAATTGCCGAGGTGCTTGAAACCAGCGAAGGCGCCGTGCGCACCCGGATTCACCGGGCCTTGAATGTATTACGAAGCAAGTGCGAAAAAAGAATGGATATTCGTTGAAGAAAGACGGTCACAGATTTACGGAAGATGTCCTGCTGGACTACCTGGACGGCGTTCTGGACGCGGAAGCGGAAACAGCGCTTCGGGAAGAGTTGCAGCGGAACGCCGAACTGTGCCGTGCCCTGGAAGCGCTGCAGGCGGAACAACAGGCGTTGTTTGACCTCGGCCGGGAACTCCGGGTCGCCGTGCCGTCGATTCATGCCGTGGATTCCGTGATGGAGACCCTCAACGATACCGTGATTGCGGCAAGTCCTCTGGAAAATGAACTGGTTCAGCTTGGCGACGCGTTGAAGGCCGCCCAGCCGATGGTTGACCTTGCCGGGAACATTTCGACATTGTTGCCCGGGGTGAAATCCGGGGAAAACAATACGTCCCTTGAACAGGAACTGGCGACGGTGGGTGAACTCCTGCGTGTTCAAACGCCGCGCGTCAATCTCGTGTCGAAGGTGATGGCTGGGGTCCGCAAGGAATCCTCCACCCAGCCAACCTCTCTGTCCGAATATGCAATGCGGAAGTCGGCAGCCAGGCGCAACGCGTCACTGTCATGGCGCTTGATTGCGGCCGTGGCGGCCGGGCTGGTTGTGGGGATCGGGCTGTTCCTGGTCGTGATGGTCCAGCCCGCGCGCGTGCGTCGAATGGAAGTTGCCCGGAACGCGCAGTCCCGCCCCGCACTTACGGTGGAGGAACGGCCGGAAAATCCGGCGCCCCCCTTGCGCGAAGGCGAGGCTTTTTCCTTTTCCGGTGCTGGTTCCGGTGAACTGGAACAGTTGTCCGCGATGGCCCGCCCCGCATCCCGGGAAGGCGTAGTCCCCGCCTACGAAGAGGAGGCACCTGCGGAATCGGGATTTACCGTGCAGGATATCCTCCGCGCGAAGCAAAAGGCCTTGGCAGGACAGGCCGATGCCTTGGCCATGCTGGCCCGGTGGGGTGCGCTCGATCCGGACGAGGTGCGGCGTCTGTTTGCCGGGGGCCATCTGACTGCCGCGCAAATCGCCGGAATGAGCCGGTTCCTGCCCGACGGGGAAGCGGCGGATTTACTGCGGGCCGCTGTCAAACAGACCCCGGGAGATCCCGCGTTGCGTTTCGCCCTGGCCAGTCAGCTTATGGGCGATCCGGCCGGCTATGAGGAAGCCCTGCAACATTTGGCCGCATTGCGCGAAGTCTCCCCCGACAACGCACTGGTCCATTACATGGACGCCCAACTCCGTTTCGCCATGGGCGATTACTCGGGAGCGCTGGCGGGTCTTGAATCCGCGGCGGCCCTTGAAACGGGAAATGCCTACGGCCTGGCAAACGCCCAATATCACAGCGCCGCGCTCCAAGCCGCGGGATTGGCTGTTGAACTTGCGGACACGGTGGCAGCCTTCTATGCGGGCACGGACGAATACGGCGCCATTTCCCAGATGAAGACCGATTTGCTCGGATACGGCCAATATTTTGAATCCGTGGGCGATTATGACGCCGCCATGGCGGTCTATAAAAGTATTGGCCTCCTCGGACAACAGGTGATGCAGGGGGCGAACTACAGTAACGAGTACCTGGCCGGCCTCGATACCCAGGTCACCGCCATCGAGGCCATGAGTGCCCTGGCGGATATCATGGATATTCCAGGGGGGCTGCAGACCATTCAGGCTACCTACGATGTGTTTGTGGAAGGTCTCAATATTTTTCTGGAATATACCCATCTGCTGGAAGAGGTGACCAATATCGAGGACATTAATATGGTCTTGACAGCGGTCAATGATATCCTTCAGACAGGGGATATCCGGTATCTCCAAAGGCTGGTCAGGTGAACTCAACGCCGTGTTGACGGGGCGGGGCGGGCTTCATCAGACGATTCAAGCCGTTCCTCTTTTCCTGCAACGAAAAATTCCGCCAAATTTTGGAAATGTAACGCCCACAATGTATGTTTGTATGGTAGAATGAAAGTGACAGCGGTTTTCAGCGGGAAGTGTTATCCCGCGCGGCTGTCGCGGAAAGAGAATAATTGGTAAGGAGTGCAGGTCATGGAAGACGCAATCGCAGTATTTTTCTTTATGTTTTTCTTCATGATGATGGTAATGATCGCTGCGACGTCCTGAACAGGACGTCTTGTTTCGCCGTTAATGAGGCGCGATTATTTCCTCCAGGAAGGGTAGAAACGCGTCCGCGAAGAGTTGATTCCCGTCACGCGTGGGGTGGCCGTCCAGTTCAAAGTAGAGGCCGGGTTCATCCTGCCGCGCGCGGAAACTCCCGGTTACTTCGTAGAAGGGGAGATTAGCCAGTGTTGACGCGCGGCGGATGTTTTCATCCGCGCTGTCCGTGGTGAGCAGCCATTCCGGGACATTGTAGCCGACACGGCCCATGTTTTTGAGGGCTTCCCGGTTGACATAGGGTCCCTCGGGGATGCAAAGGATGGCGGTTTGGGACCCGTATTCATCGGCCACACGCTTGATGCGCGAAAAATGGCTCGCCGTGCGATCGATGCAGGTCTGGGTCCACGCATCTTCCACGTCCATGGTCAGGATGTAAAAATCGGGGTTTTGCATTCCCAGATCCACCATGTAGGGGTTAAGATTGCCGCTCTGGTAGGCAGCCTTCACTTCATCGTCAAAGGCATCGAAACGCGCGCGTTGTTCCGGCGTCATCTTTTCCAGGAATTCCCGGGCGGTGTTGGCCGTCCAGGCGCGGTTATCTTCCGCGGTACTGACCTGTTTCGGCATCTCCTCGTGGCTGCGTCCGCCGAATTCCCGTTCCCGCCGCAGGTCGCGCATGTACAGGGTGAAGTTCGGGTAGACCCGGCGTATGCTGTCCCAGAAACTTTTCGCCGGAGTGGGGGCCTCTTCCGGACCCGCGGCCCGGATATCGTTTCCCTGGAGCATGCACACGAGCACGAGGTCGGGACGCAGCAGGGGTATGGCCTTTTCGGCGATCTCCGAGTAAAAAGGCGGCCCGGATCCCGGCTTGCCCAGGTTGAGGATTTCCACTTCTTTACCCGATTCGCGCAACCGCTGTTCCAGCATGCGCATCCAGGTGTTTTCAATGTCCACGCCCCAGCCATAGGTGTAGGAGTCGCCTATGGCCAGTATCCGGTAGGCGTCTCCCCGTTCCCGGGGCAGTTCCCGGTCCCGTATGCCGATGGAGTTGATGTAAACGGAATAGCGGAAGTCCGCTGATTCGTAATGCTGTTCCGAAAAGGGCGGGAAAATGAGTTCAATCCGTTCCGGCAGCCCCGGGGGACGCCTGATCATGCCGAATACCCGGTCCGCCGCCAGGGTGGCCAGCAGTACAACAATTACGGAGCCCAGGACAAGGGCTGTATTCTTAATGCCAGTGCTTCCGGGTTCCATCAATTCCTTTCTCGGGACGCCGGGTAATCGGCCGGCGCGGGCTTTTTAAAGACGATATAACGGCTCAGGAGGTAGTTGGACGCCAGTCCCGCAACAATGCCGAACAACGCCGCGATTTGCGGGAAACGTTCCGTGAACGGCCAGTAATGTAAAACGGACAGGGTGACGATGTAATTAACCAGGGCTCCCAGAGAACTGGCCCCGACAAAGCCCAAAAGCTGTCCCGCCCAATGCCGATCCCGGGCATAGGAGAAGGTGAACTGGCGATTAAGCAGGAAGTTTGTAAACATGGCCGAGAATATGGCCACGGCAACCGCTGCACGCACCGGCATGCCGAGCCAGACGAGCAGGGTAAGCACGGCCAGGTTCACGAAGGTGCCTGAAAACCCCACAAAGGAAAACTCCATAAACCGCGCCCAGTCCCCGTACTTGTATTCGGCGAGCCGGCGCAGGTGTTCCAGGTAGAGCAGCTGTTCCCGCAGGGACAACTTGCTTTCACCCCGGAAACGCTGATGAAAATATATGGGAATTTCCACGGCGTTGCGGCAATTGCATTTTACCAGCACTTCCAGGCCGATCTTGTAGCCGACCGGGTTCATGGGCGGCGCATTGTCCAGCAGGGAACGGTGGAAGGCGAAAAAACCGCTCATGGGATCCTTAAGCCGGGTGAAGGGGCGCGCCAGTAGCGTGGCAACCTTGCTGTTGATCCAGCGCAGAAACCCCCAGGCCTCCTCCGTGGAACCGCCTTTGACATACCTGGAGCCCAGCACAAAATCCGCTCCGGAACAGAGCCGGTGAAGCATTTCGGGGATGGTTTCGGGTGGATGGCTGAGGTCGGCATCCATAACGAGGAAGATTTCGTGACGGGCCTGTCGGAACCCGTCCAATACCGCCGCGCTCAGGCCCCGGTCGCTTGTGCGCACAATCAACCGCACCCAGTCACGGTTCATGGACGCCACGGCTTCTTCCGTCCCGTCGCGGCTGTCATCATCCATAATGAGCATTTCGAGGTCAAGATGGCCGCTGTCGCGTACGGCTTCAACCCGCTCTATGAGGACAGGGAGATTCAGGGCCTCTTTGTAGGTGGGCACGATGACCGACACGGAAGGCGTCCCTGCATGTGCATTACCCATGAAAACAGTTTCCTTTCAACAGGTACACAGTCTAATTTGTGTGGGCATGCTGTCGCAAGTCCGCCGGAACCTGCTCGTCCCTATCCCGGACAGATTTTCACAATCTCGGCGGAGTAATTCGCCGGGGCCGCCCGGTCTGCATACAGAACATGTTTTCAGGGGAGAAGGCCCCGATTCCTTTGGCGGGCGGGGCAATCCAAAGCGTTGATGGTTTCCAGGAAGGACAGCACCTCGTCTATGACCTGTTTGTCATCGTAGTCCCAAAAAATGATATGGTCGGAACGGTGAAGCCATACCACCGTTTTCTTTGACACAGGAAAACTGTTGAAGACTTTCTCCGACATGGCAGGGTCGGTCACGGAATCCTTCCTGGAGTGAATCAACAGGGTCGGCATGGTAATCCCTGCGGTTACCCGGCTCTCACGCGCAGCGGCCGCGAGGGTGATGGCGGTCCTGATCCCCGCGGTGGGTATCCAGGGGTACGAGACAATTCGCTCGCTGGATTCCCGCCGGTTGACCGGTTGACGCTTCGGGGAGTGATACACCCAGCGCACCGCCGGTGTCAGGATGCGTGCCCAAGTTTCGGGGCGCAGTCCGTAATACCAGCGATGGGTGACGGCATAATACGGGGAAGCCAGGATTAACCCGTCAACCGGGCATTGGGCCGCGGCGAGGGTGGCCAAAGCGCCGCCCATGGAATGACCCATCAACACAACGGTGGAGAAACCTTCTCGGAGCGCTTCCAATTCATTCATAACCGCCTGTTCAAGTTCGGCTGCGCTGGTGGTTTCAAATGTGCGGGGCGATGTGCCGTGTCCCGGCAGCAGCATGACCCGTACATGCCAGCCGGACGCGGCGACACGGTCAGGCAGGTCGTTGAAATTATTGGGTGAGCCCACGAATCCGTGGACCATCAATATCGCCTTTCCCGTGTCGATCGGCCCAAGCTCGCGGGGTTCGGCCTCCCGGATAATGCCGGATTCCGGGTCGCGCGGCACGTCCCGCTCGTACCGTGTCACCTTTTGGTCAGTCCATGTATTCCACATTATGAGGTCTCCTGTCTTCCCGAATAAAAGAGCATGACGCTTTTGTATTGTCCTGTTCTGGAAGGCATGATTGCAAACGGACCGCAGTATATGGCGGTTTTACGGCGGACAAAACAAATCCGGCGGTGAAATAAAGTCTCACCGCCGGCATACCGGTATTTCAGGAATGTCAGATGCTGTCCGATGTATCCAGAAGTTCCGAGGTGTGCTTGTGTTCGCGGCCTTCGATAAAGGGCCCGGTCAGCATGTCCTTGTAAGGCAGGCCGGGGCCGACCATGGGATACACGAAGGCGTGCTTGTCGGTTACCACTTCGAGGAAGGCGGGGCCTTTGAATTTGATAAAGGCTTCCAGCGCCGGCTTCAAATCCTTGTAGTCGGTCACGCGCCGGGCAAACTTGAAACCGTCCGCCTCGGCGGCCTTCACGAAGTCCTTGCTGTGCAAGGTTTTGTCCGTTCCGGAAAACCGCCCCTCGTAATACAGGCTCTGCCACTGGACGACCATGCCGTCTCCGTGGTTGTTCAGCAGCAGCACCTTCACGGGCACTTTGTAGTTGGCGCAGGTTTCCAACTCGCCGATGTTCATACGTATGCTGCCGTCGCCGTCCACGTCAATGACCAGTTTCCCGGGATTGGCGATCTGGGCGCCGATGGCGGCGGGCAGGCCGAAGCCCATGGTGCCCATGCTGCCGGAGGTGATCCAGTTGCGCGGATGCTTGAAGTCGAAATACTGGGCGCTGAACATCTGGTGCTGCCCGACGCCGGTCGCGATGATGGCCTCGCCTTTGGTCATGGCGTTCAGCATTTCAAGCACGGCCTGAGGCTGGATGACTTCGGATTCACGATTGAAATCGAAGTGGTGCATTTTTTTCAGGGCGCGTACTTCTTTCAGCCAGGGCTGGTGGTTTAATTCAACCGCCTTGCCCGCTTCGAGCAGATCCCGAAGTGCCGTGGCCGCGTCGCCCACGTAATGCCAGTTCACCGGCTTGACCTTGCCGATTTCCGCCGCGTCAATGTCGATATGCGCGATGACGGCGTTGGCCGCGAACAGGCGCGGCGCGCCGGCAACCCGGTCGTCAAAGCGCGCGCCCACGGCGAGCAGGAAATCGCATTCATCCACGGCGTAATTGGCGTAGGCCGCGCCGTGCATGCCCAGCATGTGCAGGCACAGGTCGTCCGACGTGTCGATGGCGCCGATGCCCATCAGGGTGGTCACAGCCGGGATTTGAAAATGCTTCATGAACGCGCGCAGTTCCTTTGTCGCGCCGCTGATGATGGCGCCGCCGCCTACGTACAGCAGCGGTTTCCTGGCGCGCTTCAGCAGTTTGAAGAACTCCCGGGCGGTTTCCGCGGGCATGGTCTGGTTTCGGGTGGAATTGACACGCTCCTGGTAGCCGTGCAACTGCAGCACGCTTTCGCTGTCGTAGGGGCCTTCCCAGTTCTGGACATCCTTGGGAATGTCGATGACCACCGGTCCGGGGCGCCCGCTGAGCGCGATCTGAAACGCCGTCCGGATCGTGGCTGCCAGCGTTGTCGGATCCTTGACCAGGAAAACATGCTTGGCGCAGGCGCTCATGAGGCTGAAAACGGGCGCCTCCTGAAAGGCGTCCGTGCCGATGACCGCGCGGGCGACCTGGCCGCAGATCAGCACCACGGGTATGGAATCCGCCATGCAGTCGCGGATGGGGGTTGCCGTGTTGGTGGCGCCCGGTCCGGAAGTGACCATGCACACGCCCACCTTGCCGGTGGAACGGGCGTAGCCCGCCGCCATGAAGCCCGCGCCCTGCTCGTTCGCCGGCACAACCAGCTTGATGGGTTTGCCGGAATGATTCTTGTTGTATCGGAATATGGCGTCATAGGTGGGCAGAATGGCGCCGCCGCTGTACCCGAATATGGTGTCGACACCCTCGTCGGCCAGGACCTGGAGGGTCATGTCCGCGCCGGTCATCACCGTGCCATGGGTTTGTGATCGTTTTGCTTTGGTTCCAACCATCGTTAGTCTCTCCCTATACGGCAGCGCCGCCGCGTTGCCCTGGTATCGCCGGTTGTATAACACGATAACCGGCGGCTTTGTTCCTGAATGATTCCGTGCCGGGAACCTGTGAGCGTCCCTGTGTGCCGACAAGTTTGGTTGTGGCGGATAATACGGGGACTTGGTTTTCCGCCCGGGTGCGGATCACCGAACAGGCGTTGTCACGGAAGAATACAAAAACGCGAGCGCCATTAGGAAACGGCGCTCGCGGAAAGGCAATGCTTACAATGTCTAGGCTTCCTTCTCCGGGTCCGGCGCCGCTTCTTCAGCGGTCGCCTCAGGTACACCAGACACAGGGGGTTCCTCTTCGGATTCCGCAGGCGCTTCGGCAGCCTCAACAATCGCCTCTTCAGGAATTGTTTCCTCGGGCGCTTCGGCCGCTTCGACAGGTTCCGGGGCGTCCGCCTTGGCGGATTCCTCTTCCTGCGCCGCCGCTTCCGCAGCCGCCTTGGCTTCACGCTCGGCGGCCCGGGCGGTTTCCACCCGGTTGACCGCGGCCATCAGGTCATGAGCAACGTCGGCAAGGCTGCGCCCGGCCTGGATCATGCTCTGCGGCACGGCGCCGCTCAGCGCAGCGCCCACGTCCACCGTTCCGGAAGACTCGCCCTGTTCGTCCAGGGCGGAGCGGTTCTGGTCGCGCTCATATTCGCGGATGCTCAGGCCAATCCGACGGTCTGCGGGGCTGATACTGATTACCTTCGCCCACACGCGGTCGCCGACCTTGAGCACGTCTTCTGGCTTGTTGACGCGGTCCTGGGCAAGCTCGCTGACATGAATCAGGCCTTCAACGCCGTTGTCCAGCCGGGCAAAGGCGCCAAAGGCGACCAGCTTCACGATATCCACTTCGACATGGGCGCCGATGGGCAGGCTTTCCACCACAGAAAGCCACGGATCGGAATGCAGCTGCTTGAGGCCCACGCTGATTTTTTCCGCGTCGGGGTCGATGCTGAGTACCTGGACTTCAATTTCCTGGTTTTTCTGCAGGATTTCGCCGGGGTTGGTTACCTTCTTGGTCCAAGACAAATCGCTTACGTGCAGCAAGGCGTCAATACCGTCTTCAATTTGCACGAAAGCGCCATAATCCGTCAGATTCCGCACGGTTCCCGTGATGGTGGAGCCGATGGGGTACCGTTCGCCCAGCTGCTTCCAGGGATTCGGCATGGTCTGCTTGATGCCGAGGGCGATCTTTTCTTCATCGGGATCCACGCTGAGCACCATCACGTCCACTTCATCACCCTCGTTAAGCATTTCGCTGGGGTGGCGGACGCGCCGGGTCCAACTCATTTCACTGACGTGGACCATGCCTTCGACTCCCTCTTCAAGATGCACGAAGGCGCCGTAATCCGTCATGGTGACCACGCGTCCGCGCATGATGGCGCCGACGGGGTAGCGATCGGCGACGGTGATCCACGGGTTTTCAGATTTCTGTTTGATGCCGAGGCTGATGCGCTCCGATATGGGATCGAAACTCAGAACAACGACTTCCACTTTGTCGCCCACCTTCACGATCTGGGACGGATGCTTGACGCGGCCCCAGCTCATATCCGTAACATGCAGCAGCCCGTCAATGCCGCCCACATCCACGAAGGCGCCGAAGTCGGTGATGTTCTTGACTTCGCCTTCGATGACTGTGTCGACCTTGATGCGCTCCAGCAGGTTTTTCTTCTCTTCGGCGCGGAGTTCTTCCAGGAGCCGCCGGCGGCTGACCACGACATTGCGACGGCGGCGGGTCAACTTGACAATCTTGACCTCCATCTTTTCGCCGATGTAGCGGTCCAGGTCTCCCGTCGGCCGGAAGGTCAGCTGGCTTGCCGGCATGAAGGCATCCACGCCGATATCCACCTTGAGCCCGCCCTTGACGCGCCGGGTGATGACGCCTTCGATGACGCCGTCGTTGTTATAAACCTCCTGGACATGCTCCCAGTTCTTGATGCGGTCCGCCTTCTGTTTCGAAAGGATGGGCGCGCCGAGCTCGTTTTCCGGCTCTTCAATGTAAAAATCGTATTGGGCGCCCACCACCGCTTCTTCGGGGTTGGTAAACTCCATCCTGTCCACAATGCCTTCGCTCTTGTACCCGATGTCCACCATGATGCGGTCATCGGTGATGTTTACGATGCGGCCGCGGACCACTTCGCCTTCCTTGAAGTTCTGGAAGGCTTCCTCGAGTAATGCCGTCATATTGGCAGACGCGAGTTGTTCGTTCAGTTCGGCCTCCAGGTCGTCATGGAAAGTAACCATGGCTTTTGAATCCCGGGCCAGTTGAGAGACCTGTTGTTCTTCACTCATTAATCTTGCTTGCTCCTTTGATATGGAAATTTCCACGGAATGTGGAGGATTGCTATTATAACAAGAAAAATATTAGACTTTCAAGGAATTGACGATTATTTGTAGTGCGGCTTTCCCAAGACGACAGGGGCAGCGGCCCGGGAACGTATCATGCGCTTTATGGAGGATGAAAACGAAGTTTACCGGGAGGCACGGCGGCGCATGGTGGAAACGCAGATTTCACGGCGTGGCGTGCGGGATTCCCGCGTGCTGGCCGCCCTGGAAACGACGCCGCGACACCTCTTCGTGGCGGACGCCTGGAAGGCGGAAGCCTATGAGGACCATCCTATCGGCATCGACTGCGGCCAGACCATCTCGCAACCTTACATGGTGGCGGTCATGACGGAGATGCTTTGTCTCCATCCGCAGGCGGTGGTTCTGGAAATCGGCACTGGTTCGGGCTATCAAACGGCCATATTGGCGCAATTGTCCCGCCGTGTGGTGAGTGTGGAGCGCCATGCAATTCTCGCGGACAAGGCGCAAAGGCTGCTTGCTGAGTTGGGGTATGACAACGTGCGGGTGATTGTCGGCGACGGTACGCTCGGTTTCCCGGAAGAGGGACCCTATGATGGAATTCTGGTCACTGCCGGCACTCCTGATACTCCCCAAGCGCTGCAGGACCAACTCGCCGAAGGGGGACGCCTGGTGGCGCCGGTGGGAAACACGCATCTTCAAAACCTGGTGACTATAACCTGCCATGCAGGGCAATTTACCCGGGAATGGGGCATGGCCTGTCGTTTTGTTCCCCTGGTGGGGCGGCAGGGATGGGAAACAGAGTAGACGAAAATCTACTTAGAGTAGGCCGGGTGGAGCGACACGTTGTATCGTGCGCCAGGTCCTTCGCAGGATTCGGAATTAACGCGGATATCCACAGCATATTCACTGCTTAGCGGAACCCGCCTTTCCCTGCATTCGCAATGTCAGGATTGCCGGATGAGTTTTTTCCAGCTGTATGCAAGCAATACGGAGGCGACAACCGCAACGGCGCCGAGGGTGATGCCCAGGGCGTATCGGCCGTAAATCAGGTAGCCTGTGGAAAAGAGCGCGGCGTATATGGCGGTGCATCCCAATACCATGCACAGGATGCCCTGGGGTACCTGCCACGCTACCGCAACGGAAGTCTCTTCTTTTCCGAGCAGGGCGTAAATCCGGGCCCAGCCGGGACCGCCTGGGCGGATTTGGCGGCAGAAATTAACCAGGGTGTCCTGGTCTACAGGGCGGGTCAGGTAGGTGACTGCGAGCCAGCCCGCCGTGGTAATGCCAATGGTGAGCAAGAGCTGCAACCAGTCCGAAATCGGGGGCAGTCCGGTCCGGGCGTGGAAAAAACTGAAATACACGGCCACGAGAAAGGAAATGACCATGGCCGCGATTTCACTGGCCGCGTTGATGCGCCACCAGAACCAGCGCAGGATAAAGATCAGGCCCGTGCCCGCGCCGACCATGAGCATGATTTTAAAATTGTCGAGCGCGCTTTCCATGGCCAGCGCAAGCGCGCCCGCCATAATCATCAGCACCACCGTGACCACCCGCCCTACCTGGACCAGTTCATGCTCGCTGCTGTTCGGGCGGACAAAGCGGCGGTAAAAGTCATGGACCAGGTAGGAGGCGCCCCAGTTCAGGTGGGTGGAGATGGTGGACATGTACGCGGCGATGAGGGAGGCCACCACCAGCCCCAGCAACCCTGCCGGCAGGAAGGTCAGCATGGCGGGATAGCCCATATCGTCATTAACAAGGGAGGCGGCATGGGGGAAGGCCTCGCGTAGCGCGTCCAGGTTCGGGAAGACGACCAGGGAACACAAGGCCACAATAATCCAGGGCCACGGGCGCAGGGCGTAGTGGGCGGCGTTAAAGAAGAAGGCCGAGCCCAATGCATGATTTTCATCCTTGGCGGCGAGCATCCTTTGGGCGATGTAACTGCCGCCGCCGGGTTCAGAGCCGGGATACCACACGCTCCACCACTGGACCATAATGGGCATTAGAAAAACCGCGATAAGCATCTGCCTCTGGTCTTTGGCGAGAAAGTCGGGCAGGATGGCGAGTTTGTCCCGGACCTCCGGATGGGAAAGGAGGTTGGCCAGGCCGCCGATATCGGGGTGACGCAGGGATACAATGGCCGCCCCCACAGCGCCTATCATGGCCATGGTGAACTGAAACAGGTCCGTGTACAGCACGCCGCGCAGCCCGCCCATCGAGCTGTAAATGACCGTAATGGTGCACGCGATCAGGATGGTCTGCATGGGGCTGAGGTTTAGCAGGACGCTGCCGATCTTGATCGCGGCCAGCGATACGGATGCCATGACGATAATATTGAAGAAGACGCCCAGGTAAATCGCGCGAAACCCCCGCAGGAAGGCTGCTGATTTGCCGCTGTAACGCAATTCATAAAATTCCAGGTCCGTCAGTACCCCGGAGCGACGCCACAGGCGGGCGTAAACAAACACGGTCAGCATGCCGGTCAGCAAAAAAGCCCACCAGACCCAGTTTCCAGCCACGCCGTTTTTCCGCACGATATTCGCCACCAGGTTGGGCGTGTCGGTGGAGAAGGTGGTGGCGACCATGGATACACCCAACAACCACCAGGGCATGCTCCGGCCCGCGGCAAAAAATTCTGTGGTGTTGGAGCCCGCCTTTTTGGTGACCACCAGGCCGATGACAAGAGAAAGTAGGAAGAAAAGAAAAACAATGCCCCAATCGACAGGCGTTAACAGCATGAATGCATCCTTTTTAATTTGTTGCGTTATTACACCGGGCAAAAAAGGGAAAGCGACCGCGTAAAACCCACTTAAGAAGTGGCCAGTTCCCGGACGGTGTCGAGCACTTCCGCGGCGTGGCCCGCGGGTTTCACTTTGCTCCAGACGTGATGGATTTTACCCTTGCCGTCAATGAGAAAGGTGGTTCTCACAATGCCCATGTACTTTTTACCATACATGCTTTTCTCCGCCCACACCCCGTATTGTTCCGCAAGGGTGTGATCGGTATCGGCCAGCAATTCAAAGCCCAGTTCATACTTGTCGGCGAATTTGCAGTGGGAAGCCGCGCTATCCGGGCTCACGCCGAGTACAACGGCGCCCAGTGCGTCGAATTCCTGCCGGAGGTCGCGGAATTCCTTTGCTTCCAGGGTGCATCCGGAAGTGTTGTCTTTCGGGTAAAAATACAGCACTACGATTTTGCCTTTGAGCCCCGAAAGTATGACTGTGGCGCCGCTGCCGGATTCCAGGGAAAAACCGGGCGCCTTTTTCCCTTCCAGAGGGTGACTTTCCATCTTGTTGACCATATAGTAATCTCCTCTATTCAGACGCCGTATCAACGCTTGATTACACGCTTACAAGACAGGCATACCCGGGCTTCACGTCACCCCATGTGTGTTTCCGCGATGCGCCGTTTCGGATCCGGCGCCGGCAGGTAACGTAAGAGCAGTTCTCCCAACAAGCCCAGGCCGAGTCCCAGCGCGCCGATACTGATAATTACAAGACTGATCAGCACCAGCATCAGCACGATGGCCGTGAGTGCCAGCTGTTCATTGTGCGGCGCGTCACTGTACAAGGCCGGGACGGCCAACCCGGAAATCAGTGCTACGATCAGGGAAAGAATGACCAAGGAGCCGCAGAACAACATCATCCGGCCGAAATACTGGCCGGGCGCGTCGCCGTAACGTGTCAGAAAAGTCGCGGTGATGGCGTCCATGGCGCCCCGTATAAACCTTTCAAAGCCGTACTTGGATTTGCCGTGGGTGCGGGGATGGTGCTGTACGGGAATTTCCGTCACCTTGTAACCCATATTGGCGGCAAACACGGGAATCAGGCGGTGCATGTCACTCCACAAGGGCAGCTGAGACGCCACCTCGCCCCGGATTACCTTAAAACCGCTGTTAACATCGTGCAGCGGGAGTTGGAAGGTGCGTGAAATCCACGCGTTGAAAATTCGGGACGGCACGGTTTTGTGCCAGGGGTCATGACGCCGCTGTTTCCAGCCGCATATCACGTCATACCCCTCATCGAGTTTGGCCAGCAACGCCGGTATTTCTTTGGGGTCGTCCTGCAGGTCGGCGTCCATGGTGACAATGATGTCCCCGTGCGCCAGGGCGAATCCGGCGGCCAAGGCGCTTGTCTTGCCGAAATTGCGGCGCAGCCGGACAATGTCCACGACGCTGTTTCGTTCGCGCAGGGCGCGCAAGATATCCCAGGAGCCGTCGGTGCTGCCGTCGTCGATGAACAGAATGCGGTAGGGGTGGCTGCCGATGTTTTCATGAATGCCTTGCGCCAGCCGCTCCAGCGTGGCCGATTCGTTATATACGGGGATGACAAATGTAATCATGGTAACCGTCAGTTTAATGAATTCGAGAATTCGCGTCCGTTTCCCACATGTCGCAATTATAGCCCATAGCCCGTTTCAGGGGGTAAGAGATTTCATTCAGCTGGGCGATGGCGGCCGGACCCACGTCGAGTTCCGCCGCCTGCAGGTTGGCCAGCAGCTGGTTGATTTTGCGGGCGCCGACAATGGCCGAGGTGAGGCCCGGCTGAGCGATCAGCCAGCTCAAACTGAGCACTGCCAGGGGAACATGGACCGCCTCGGCGAAGTCCGACAATTCTTCCAGTGTATCCGACAGCAGTTCTTCGTGACCTGGTTCGCCATGGCGCGTGCCTTCCCGGGAAGCGGCGAAATGGCGCGACCTGCGACGCTTCATGGGGATGTCGTCCAGTTGTCGATAGCGTCCGGACAACAGTCCCTGCATGAGGGGCATGTAGGCCAGGATGCTCAGATCGTAGCGCCGGCACGCCGGGAGCATCTCATATTCCGGCGCGCGGAAGAGCATGTTATACCCGATCTGATTGGACACCGCCGCGCCAATTTTCATCCAGGTGTCGAGGTCTTCCGGACCGAAATTGGACACGCCGATTTCCCGTATTTTGCCTTCCGTTTTCAGGGCTTGGAGTACGGGCGTGATTTCCTCATAGGCGGAGGCGGTAAAGGGCCAATGAATCTGGTACAGGTCGATATGGTCAGTGCCCAGGCGGCGCAGGCTGTTTTCGCAGGCGATGCGCAGTCCTTCGGGCGTGCAGCTTTCCGTGAATGCCTTGGAGGCGATGTACACTTTGTCTCTGCGCCCCCGGAGGGCTTTCCCCAGCACCTCTTCCGAGCGCCCGTCGCCGTACACTTCGGCTGTATCGAACAGGTTGATCCCCGCGTCGACCGCAGCGCCCACCACGCCGTCCGGGTCGGCCTCGGCGTCCGCTCCCCAGAAGTCCGGATCGCCTATCTGCCAGGCGCCGAAAGCTATCACGGAAACGTTAAGACCGCTCGTTCCGAGTGTTCTATAGTACATGAATACTCCTTGCATCATCGGCGGCTTTCCCGGAAACCGGGGCTGGAAGACTGCCGGAACCTTCTGTTCGCACCGCCATTATAATACGACAGGCAGGCCTGTTTGAATAGACTCGTTGGCGGCGAGTGTCACGCGCAGCGTTTTTATCGCGTCTGCGTAGGTGCTTCGAATGCCACCGCGCTTGCCCTGTTGAACGGCATGGATAAACAGTTCGCTCTCTTTCTCGTACATGTCGGTATGGTTGAGATATTCGACGATCTTGTGGTCCTCCCGGACGCGCAACGTTTCATTGGTCAAGGCAAGACAGAGACGCGGCGTGGCGATTTCCAAAGACATGCTGCCGGGGTGGTTCAAAATGCAGGTGGACGAAATGGAAGCCACTGCCCCTGTTTTCAGGCGCAGATTGATCACGCTGCTTTCGTCCACGTCGAAATTTTTTATTTTAGACATGCAGCCGTGGGCGCCCATGGCATGCACTTCTGAAACCGGGCCGCAAAGGTGAAGCAGCAGGTCAATGACATGGGTGGTCTGTTCCACGATCTGGCCGCCGCTTTGTTCCCGGCGCCGCCACCAGTCTGCTTCGGGCATGCCGCAATGGAACCTGCCCGTTGCCAGGGAAATGACTTCCCCGGCCAGCAGGCGGTGGGCTTGCTGCGTCAAATCACAGTACCGGTAACAGTACCCGACCATGGCGAGTACCTTCGCCTTGCGTATGGCCGCGCTTATGGCGCGTGCCGTCTGGAGGTCCAGGGCGACAGGCATTTCGACGAACAGGTGGATGCCCCTCGCGGCGGCCTCCGTTTCGAGTGCGCCGTGGGCGAATGGGGGTACCGAGATGTAGACTGCGTGCGGGCGGGCATTGTCGTACAGGGAAACAGCGTCCTTAAAAATAGGTATCCGCCATCGGGCCGCAAAGCTTTCCGCCTGTTCGGGGAGGATGTCGCAACATCCGACAAGTTCAATATCATTTCTTCGTACGAGCCGGTCCCGGTGCACTGCGGCTATGCCGCCGCAGCCGATGAAACCGATTTTTACAGACTCCATGCGTTCCTTCCTTTTCCCCATAACAGTGTTCAAAACTGGTACGGGCCCGGGATCCCGCCTCCCCGGCAACCGAACCACGATACAGAATGTCCGGGTACGGCAGTTGTTGCCCACTACCGCCGACCGGTTAGATTTTATATCATAACAAAAAGCGGCGATGAAAGGTAGGGCGGTTTTCGCGACATCTCGGAAGGGATCAGACCGATCGGTTTAATCCGTCCGATCGGTCGATGTCGCCTCATGCTGTTTGTTCCTGACCAGGGTCTGTGCGTTAGCTCACGGTCCGACCCGCACCTGCAGGTGGGCGAAGGCCGGGATGTCTTTTGTGTTCTCGCGGTGTACCGTGACGATGTACTCTCCGGCGTTTTCGTAGGCGTGCTCAAGAAAGGTGTAGCCGTTCGGGGCGTGTGGATCCTTGTTTTGTCCCGACTGCGTCCGTATCCCGGGACTGCCGTCCCCGAAATCCCAGTGTTCTTCACCGCCGTCAAAACCGAAGGCCCGCACGGAAAAGGTGACCGCGTCGCCGGGCTTGAGGTTCAGGCTGGGTGCAAAAGCGAGGTGCAGCGAAGGCGTGTAGCGTTCGGGCTGTTCCGGGTCGAGAACCTGCACCAGCGCGAAATCATAGTCCTCCTTTCCCGCACTGTCCGTTATCTTCAGAATTTCCTCGTATTTGCCCGGTTGCGGATACGTTCGTTCCACCTGAACGCCGGAAGCCGTTTCGCCATCCGTAAAGCGCCATTCATAGGCGATGATATCGCCTGCCGCGCTCCAGGAATGGGAGGCGTCCAAGGTTACCGTTTCGCCCGCTTTGATCAGGTGTCGCTGTCGGGCGCAGGCGAGCAGATCGGGGTGATACTCCCGCATATAAGCTTCCCGGATAAGCGCGTGGGAAGGTAATGTTCCCCAGCCGCCGCCGGGTTGCCGGCACTTGATTTCAAAATGCAGGTGAGACCACCCGCCGCTGGCACCCTCCTTGCCTACCAGCCCGAGAAAGTCGCCTTTGCGGACATAGATTCCCGGTTGTATGGCAGTGTCGATGGTGTGGAAATGACTGTAGCGATAGAACCAGCCCCGGGCGTCATACAGGTAAATAACATCGGCGCGGGGCTTGATCGGCGTGTCTTCCGTGAAGCCCGGCAAGGTGATGTCCCTTGCGGACACGACCAGTGCATCCGTTGCGGCCAGCACCCGGGTGCGCCCTTCCACGCCGCCGATGTCGATGCCCGAGTGGTAATAGACGGTTTTTGATATCGTGGCGCCGCCGTCCACAGGTTCGTTGTCGAACCAGGTAAGTGATCCGTGCCATACCTGGTTAATGGGATATACAAACGTGGCCGGATCGGTCAGCGGACTGTTCCCCGGCCAAACACGCAGTCGGACGTCTTTCTTCAGGCTCCAGGGATCGTCGCCGCTACCGAGGTTGTACCCCTTGGTGACGGGACAGTCTACCAGCACGCCGCCAACGGAAACGGGCCGGTTATACAGGCCGGAGTTGATCACTGTTTCTTCGTCGTTGATTTTCACGCGCACGTCTGCGCGGCGCATGGCGTCCCGGATGGGGTCGCGGGTTTCCGTCAGTTCCAGAACTTCAACGGCCGCAGGAACGCCGTCCGACAGCGAGACTTCGGCGGGTTCGTTGACGTTCATGTCTGTTAAGGAGAAGAGGGTGGGCTGCGAAGGGTAGGGGAAGCGTACGGCGAGGTTGGGGGCCTGCCAGTGTATCCGGGCGCAGAACAGGGTGCCTTTCGCGCCGCGCGCGCAAATGTCGTCATCCCAGATACCCTCGTTGACGGTGACCCAGGATTCATGCTCGTTGACGGCCGCGGCGCCGAAGTTACCCAGTGTCGCGCCCCGTTCCGGGATCAGCACGCGTTCGGTGGCACGCAGAACCCGCAGCGTGTCGGGATTGATCTGTGCGATAAAGAGCGGAGCACGGTGGCGGAAAACGTGGTCGTTGTCCGCGCCTCGCCGTGTATAGACCAGGAAAAGTCCGTCCGAATGAGTGACCCAGTGCTGCTGCGTGTTGTAGGAGCCCAACTCCCCTCCGTCGTCAAACTGCCACGGGGTGATGGGGTCAAAGTGAAGCCCGTCGCGACTTGAGGTGACATATCCGCCCGCATCGTTGCGCAGGGTCAGGAAGTAGCGGTCCCGGAATCGGGCCAGGGACGGTTCGCACAGGCCGCGGCCGCCGCTGACGGTCATTTCCGTGCCGTGTTCAAGATAGGTGATCGTTTTGCTGTCAAAAGAACAGCGCGCCACGGTGACCGAAAAATCCTGTTTCGCGTCAACGCCGAAATACAGGGGCAACAGGAGATCGCCGTTTGGCTCGATCAGCCATTGTGCGCAAGCATTGCGCGCGAAATTAAATTTCGGATCACCGGGCATTTCGATCACCTTCCATCCGGTCCATTTTCCGGTTCCCGGATCGTAAACGGCATAGGCGGTCTGGTCCGCGCGGTCCGTTTTTTCAAACAGGCTGCCGTCGGGTTGGTAGTACAGTTGCGCGCCGATGGCGAGCACCTTGCCGGTAATGGGATGATAGCCGGGGGTGACGTCGCATACCGCCAGGATGGAACCCTTCGGCCCGTCGCGCCAGGCGAGTTCCGGGATTTCGGTGGGTCCCGCCCAGGTCTTGCCCAGGTCATCAGTGCGCATGGAGTAAAGTCCGGAATAAAAATCTGACACCTGCAGGTGCTTCTGCAGGGTCATGAATACTGCCGGGTTGCCTTCCTTGCCTGCCTGGGGAATGACGGCGATGCGCGGATGAAACCACAAAAACTTGCCGTCGTCATGCTCTACCACGGTGTCCAGGCTGATGTCGAAGGGAACCGGCGCGCATTCGTCCGGACAGGCCGAAAAGGCAGGGAACAATCCCGCCGCCAGGAGGAATACAATACTTCTCTGAACCTTTGAATAATGCATGATGGGATGCCTTTTTCTGTGGGTGACCGGCAGGGTCGGCGCAAACGCGCCGTTCCTTCCGGAGCCTTGTAATTCGGTGTTGCGTTCGGTATTATAAACACTCGCTGATGGGAAACACAGTCCGCTTTGCCGGGGCAAAGAGCAAGACGTTGCAGCGGACGCCCGTCACAGCCTCACAAGGATAGCCGTAACCATGACCGTTCGTGCGATAACTTTCGATTTCTGGTGCACCCTTTTCCGTGACGCCAATGGTGCGAAACGCCATGCCCTCCGGGTGAAGGCCCTTTCCGACGCCACCGGTATCAGTGAGGAGGAATCAGACGAGACGCTCCGCGAGATCATGGACCATTTCATGCGGAAGCACCTGGAAACGCAGCATACCCTGACGCCCAAGGACGCGGTGGAACTTGCCTGCGACAAGTATCAGCTGTACCTGGATTCGGATAGCGCTGAGGACTTGGCCGAAGTCTTTGGAACAGCTATCCTGGTCCATCCTCCCGCGCCGATTGACAATGCCCTTGAGGCGGTGATGGCTGCCGCGGAAAAGGTGCCCGTGGCACTTATATCCGACACCGGGTTTAGTCCGGGGCGCAACCTGCGCGTCCTCCTTGAACGGGAAGGTTTTTTACCGCTTTTTAAATCATTCGCCTTTTCCGATGAAACGGGCGTGGCCAAGCCGCAGCGTTTCATGTTCGAAAGCACGGCGGAACGCCTGGGTGTGGCGCCCCACGAACTCTTTCATATCGGCGACCTGGAACCTACCGACATTGTCGGTGCCCACCAGGTCAACAGTCTGGCGGGGCTTTTTACGGAAGTAAATGATAGTTTTGCCGATGGCACCCGGGCGGACCATGTTCTGCCTTCCTGGAATCATTTTCTGGAGCTGCTGCCGAAACTGGTATAAGCGCCGGTTATTCAGGCGATCGCGAGAGGCCGGGGAACTGTTGCATAACCCTGATTATTTCATTTGCCTCGATTGTCCAGAGATAAGGAGAATCCCATGTCGCTGTCCCTTGTCGTGATGATTGCCCTGGCCTCAACCACCTCCATGGTCAGGGAACCGGAACTCACCTGGCAGTATGAAGCGCTGTCCAATCTCTATGCGCCGCCCCTGGTGGCCGACATGGCGCCGTCCCCCGGGCTGGAGACGGTTATCTGCGACAGCGAAGCGGGCATTTTGCGCTGCATCAGCGCTGCGGGAGAACCGCTTTGGGAATATGACGGGAACTGGGCCAAGCGACTGGTTTCTTCTGCGGCCTTGAGCGATGCAAGCGATGACGGCCTCCGTCGGCTTGCCGTTGCCAACGGCGATGGGAGCGTGGTTTGCCTCGACGCATCGACGGGTGCGCTGTTGTGGCGGCGCGAACCGGGCGCCGTTGAATGGGGCGGCGTCTTATGGATGCCCGGACCGGATTCTAGGAAACAGATGCTGGTGGTTCCCACCGAAAACAAGGGCATCCATGCCTACGGGGAAGGGGGGGATCTTTTATGGCATCTGCCTGAAACGGAAGGGAGTCCGCCCTTGCGCATACGGGGCGGCATGGCGGCGGCGGATGTGGACGGCGACGACATCGTGGATCTTTTTGGCGCGAGCGGGTACGGCATTTTCCGGGTCAGCCACGGGGGCGGTCTGGTGTATGAACATAATACGGGCGACGACTTCCCGGGCGGGGTGATTCTGGCCGATGCCGATCAAGACGGCAAGGCGGAGATCTATGCCGCGTCGCGGGATGACGCGTTCCTGTGGCGCTTTGACGCGGATACGGGCGTTCCGGTTTGGAAAGCCCCCCTGCATGCCATTCCGGACACCTACAGCGCCGGGTCGGTTGCGGTTGGGGATATTAACGCCGACGGCCGGGACGAGATCGTACTGGGTGACAGTGCCGGCCATGTATATGTATTTTCACCCGCAGGCGTGTTGTTGTGGACCTTTCAGACATTGACTTCAGTGCATATCGCCATAAGCCTGGGTGATGTCACGGGGGATGGGCAGGCGGATGTGCTGGCCGCTTCGGGAGATCATTTTCTGTACTGCCTGGATGGGCAAGGAAGGCTCCAGTGGCGTTACGGCACGGGTATGCGCCTTATTTTCCCGCTCTCCCTGGCGGATGTGGACGGGGACGGCATGACGGATGTCCTGCTGTGCGGTAGCGACCGGAAACTGCGTTGCCTGTCAACGGACGCACGGTATTCGGATCTGTGCGTGCCCTGGCCGGCCCGGCGATTCGACGCGAGGCAAAGCGGATCGTCTTTTCAACTTGGATCAGGCGCGCCCGGATACGTGGAACTGGAGGAATCCCTGGAAATCTTCGGCGATTTCGAGAGAGGAAAAGTCAAGGAGGGCTTGGAACAATTTGACCCCAACGGCCCCTTTTATGCAACCGTGACATCCCGTCCGCAGGGTTGGCGCATGGCCACGCTGGGCGAGGTATCGTGGCAACTATCGGAAGAACAGGCCCGTGACGGGGCCCGATCCCTGCGCGCGGACGGAGCGGGGCTTATTCTGTCGGAGCCTGTACCGGTTAACCCTTCCTGGCGGAAGGTCTCTGCGGCCGTATATCGTCTGGGCGGTCTGGCGCACGCCCGGTTGCAGTGGTTGGGCAATACCGGCGTGCTGCGTGAAGACACCTTGTCCGAAAAGAGGGAAGACAGGGGATGGATACCTCTTGATCTTGTTGATGCAGTACCGCCGGCGGGCGCGCGTTACCTCGTCGTGGCATTGGAATCTGAGGGGCCCGCCGTATATTGGGATAGTGCCGATATTCGGGTCGTTCGCACGGAGCCGTCCCGTTTCGAGGTACTTGTCAACCAGGCCGGGTATGATGTCGGCGCACCCAAGCGTTTTGTCGTTCAGTCCAATTTCAAGGCGGCGACGTTTTCTTATCAAGTTGTGAACGGGGAGAGCGCCACCGTTCATAATGGAGCGCTTGAATCCCCGGCCCGTATAACCGGTCATTACGGAAGGGACTGGGGCTATTACTACTATTCCGGTGATTTCTCGGAGGTGAATGTGCCGGGCAAGTACCGGATACGCGTGTTTTTAGACGGGGAGGCCGAATCCTCCTGGCCCTTTGAAGTCGGTGTAAACCGGCTGTGGGACGCGTGCGTGCGGCCCGGTTACCGCTTTTTCTATTACCAGCGCTGCGGCATGGCCATCCCGGGATTCCATGAGGCTTGCCACCTGGATGATGCCGCAGGGCCGGACAGTGCGGGCCAGTATCCCCTCTGGGGCGGCTGGCACGACGCGGGTGATTACAATAAATATCACAACGCCCCCTATGTGTACGGGCTGGCCTGCGCCTACACCGCACAGCAGGACGCCTTTGACGCGCTGGGCAAAGCGACCTCGGGTTTCAGTGAGTTTTTTGATGAGATCCTGTGGGGCGGCGACCATGTGCGCCGCATGGTCATGGCGGACGGTTCCGCTTTCGGAGCCATCACCTCCGGTTACGGTTTCTGGGGCCCGCCGGAACTGGAAACGGACAACATTCCCGGAACCGGGGATGAGCGGCCGGGCAGCCGGGTGTCCGGGGACAACCCGGATATGCATCAGGCGGCGCTGGCGCGCATCGCTGCCCTGTTTGGCGGTAAAAACGCCATGGATACGGAATACCGGGAATGGGTGGACACTGCGGCGCGCAGCCTGGACTATGCGCTGAAAGAAGGGCACCGCGGTCTGCCGCAGTTGAGCACGGCCGTTGATTTATTCGCCTGCACGGGCGAGGCGGGCCGTGCCGAGATCGCCTCGGCGCTGAGTGCGGAACTGTTTCCCGAAACAGGCGTGACGGAGCCCTCGTCCGCGCACATTGAAACGGCCGGCCGTTATGATGCCGTATTCGGGACATCCCTGGCGGCGCGGTTGGGGCCCGAGGTGCTGCGCAAGGCGGAACAGATGCTTACGCTCGCGGCGAATCCCTTTGGAGTGTATACCTTTGGCCCGGCCGACAAGCCAAATTTTTTTGGGACACCCGCGGATAAAGGCGGCTGGCGCGTGGGCACAAACAGTTACCTCCTGGAAGCGGCGGCATACATGGCCATGGCGTGCCGCTATGAATGCAGGCCGGAATTTATGAGGTTTATTTACGACCAGTTTAACTGGGTCCTCGGCGTGAATCCCTATAACATCAGTCTGATGGAAGAGGTGGGCAGCGTCTTTGCGCCTTCCTATCACCACCGGTACGCTTTTTCCGGAGTGAAACGGGGCGCCGTCCCCGGGGGCGTGGTCAACGGAATCACCTGGCGTTCGGTTGGGGACGACCGGCCGCGCTTTGACATGACCGGGCGGGATATTCCCGGTTACGAATCCAATGAAGTGTGGCTTCCCCATAATACGGCGCTGCTGAACGCCCTGGCGCAACTGGTTTCCGCGCACGAGCCCGGCTTGTGACAACTTTCCGCGGCACACAGGCGTTATGTAAGGGCTGGATGCCGTCTGAAATGCTATACTGGACTGGCGGCACGGGCTGCACCGGGGAAATGAAAGCGGTTTCAGGATACCTGAGCACATGATGAAGACCATGTTAAAACACCTTGTAGGGGCAGGCGTTCTCCTCTCTGTTGCGGCACTCGCTGTTGCCGAAGGAGACCCGACCAAGCCGGACTTCGAGATCCCTAAAACTCATATTGAAGTGCGCGTGTTGCCCCAGGAGGAAGTGTCCGGACAGGATCCCGTCCCCGAAGAACTTCGCGAAAAGGAAGATGCGAAGACACCCAAGGATCCCATGGAGGCGCTCCGGCTGGAAATTCAGACCGTTCGGGATGAACTGCGCCTGCTTCAGGCGACCCTCGATCTGCTCGTCAATCAGGTGATGGCCGACCAGCGCCAGGAGAATGAGTATCTGCGCCAGGAGGTTTTTCGCTTGGGCCAACAACATACCGAATATGGTTTGCCTGACCCTGCCCGTGTGCCACGTCCCGGTATCGGCATCATCCGGGAAGTGCTGGAGGCACAGGAACAAGCGGCGCCGGAAACGATGACGGCAGGGGAGGGGCACATGGAGTCGTTCCCCGGGGAACCCATGTTGCCGCCTGATGTTCCTGAGGACGCCTTCCAAGAGGATGAGGAGGAAGGCGAACCGGAACCCTTTTCTTTCTCCACCGTACAGGAGTGGGGACGTTCCCCGGAGATGGTGGCGGAGATTGGTGAAGGCGCCGCATCGCTGAAAGGCATCGTGGGCGTTGTGCCACCGCGCAGCCGGCGCGAAGACATCGAGCAACTTGGCCGGGACTTGCGCAAGCAATACGAGGGCTACGATAATATCAATATTGAAGTGTTTGATGACGAAGAATCCGCCCACCAGTACGCGGAGACCCAGGTCGGGGATTCCGACCACCGCGTGTTGAGCATTTCCAGACATGCGGCCTCCGGCCGTGATGTTATCCTGTATCTCAAGAAAGGGGAAGCGGTGGAAGTCGCGCCGTAGCGGATGATGCCATGAATTGCCCCACTTCCAGGCGGTCCGCGCACGTGCCCGGCAGCCTGCCGGTTGATTCCCGTTAACCTGTGTACTCCGGTGAAGGTGCCGGAAAGAACCCAAATTACAAGGAAGTATCATCATGATGGATGCCCTGCAAGTTCTGCGCGAACGCAGAAGCGTGCGTGTGTATGACGGGAGCAAGCAGCTAAGCAGTGAAATACTGGAAGCCATTGTGGATTGCGGCCGCCTTGCCTGTACGGCCCGCAATGAACAGCCCTGGGAATTCGTGGTGGTCACGGACCCGGCGATGCGGGCGCGCATCGCGGACATAACCCAGCACGGCAAGCACATCGCCGGCGCGGCCGCGTGTATCGCCGTGTTCTGTAGCGACACCCGGTATTACCTCGAAGACGGCTCGGCCGCCACGCAGAACATATTAAACGCCGCCTGGGCGCTCGGTGTGGGCGGATGCTGGGTGGCAGGTGATAAAAAAGAATACGCAGGGGAAATGGGTGCATTGCTCGGTGTCCCGGCGGACAAAAAATTGGTCAGCCTTATTGCCCTGGGGCATCCCGCCGCCATTCCCGCCCCGCCCAAGCGGGCCTTGAAGGATGTACTGCACTGGGAATGTTATTGAGCGGGGGGCGTCCAGGCGGAATGGCTCTGTTCAAGGGCCAGGAAACATTTCTTCCACGATAACCCGGGACCGTATCCGCCCAGTGAACCGTCCGAAGCGATGATGCGGTGACAGGGCACAACAAGAATCACCGGGTTCGCGCCCATGGCTCCGCCCACGGCCCGCGCCGCGCCGGGCGTGCCAATCCTTCGTGCCAGGGCGCCGTAACTGGCGGTGCTGCCGTGTGGAATGTCGCATGCCGCGCGCCACGCGCATTGTTGGAATGCCGTGCCCGCGCTCAGGTCGAGGGGAATGGGCGAAAAATCCGTCGGGCAACCCGTGAAGTATTGTTCGAGGAGCCTGTACAGAATCTGGCCCCACACGATGTTCGGCGCCGAATGGAGCACTACCGGGGGCGGCGCGCTGTCCGGATACAAATGCAGTGCCTGCAGGCCTTCCGATGAAAAATAGCCATAGAAGGCCCCGCCCGGAAAATGAAAGCGGAAATTGGCGGCGGCAAGGGTCATCGGCATCTCCTGCTTTATGTCCCAACAGCTGTCAAGTGCAAGCGGGCCTGTAAGCCGGGTTCTGTCCGGGGCGCTTGCGCGCCCGTGAACGGTCATTCATCTGGAACATGCGTCGCCGCATGCCTCAAGCGTCCTACCCGGAACCGACGCGGGCCGCGCCATGGGTTCCCTATTTGGACTTGCTCCGGACGGGGTTTAGCGAGCCGCCGTGTCGCCACGACGCTGGTGCGCTCTTACCGCACCTTTTCACCATTGCCCGACGAAACGGGCTGTGTATTTTCTGTGCCACTTTCCGTCGGATTGCTCCGCCTTCGCGTTACGAAGCGTCCTGCCCTGTGGAGCCCGGACTTTCCTCGATGCGGCCCGAAGCCGCACCGCGACCGTTCGGCCCGCTTGCCTGTCCAGTATAAACCGCGCGGCAATACCATTTCCATATGTTGCATGGATTGGGCGTAACCGTCTCGCGGTGCTATACTGTGCGGGGCGTATGTTTCCGCCATGGGAGTATCTAGTGTGCGTACTGTTTCGAAGGAAGGCGTAATTACGGAGTACGAACGGGCCGTGTGTTATTACACCCTGCCCAAGGTAATCAGCCCGGTCACCATCGGCTTGATTTTCGCCTATGCCCTTTGCGTAGTCGAATCGCTTGCCGCGCTGGCGTACGGTATCCATATCGATAACCGCACCTGGACGCTCGCGGGCTTTTATGCCTTCATTGGCATCCTTATCTTCGGTATGATCGCTTTTACAATGCGCGCCCTGTTGAATGATTGGCGGATTCGGGTTGCCCTGGCGATAGCGCGTAACGTTCCCGAACCGGAACGGGACCACGATATTCCCGATCCATTCGAGCATCATATACTTCTTTCACGTCCCGCCCAGCCGGGCAAGGAAGGATTCGAGTGTAGGGACGAGGCGGGGGACATCTCGCATTGTGTGGAAATTAAGCAATATAATGTGCATTGGCATGTCCGAAGCGCCCGCAGTAATGCCGTTTTTGATGTGCGAGCGGTGCATGGCGCTCAGCAACTGCGTGTATACACAGGAAAAGAACAAGTCGCGTCCATTCAGCGGCGCGCGACACTTCGGGATGCGAAAGTGGAGATATTTCCGGCGGACCCGGCACAGAGTCCTTACAGCATTACAAATGGATGCATTTATGACGGGGGCCGTTTGGCAGGCCGGATTTACCGGCTGCACCGCCGGATTTTTCTGGATATCGAGCGTGTTCGATTAAGTGACGGTCTGCTGGCACATTTCATCAGTATGCGGTGACTTTCACCGGGTTCCCGAACCGTAAAGGGATGAGTTTGTTTGATTTTGTACCCGGCTTATGCTAGATTAAGTGTCCTGAAGTGATGTGGAGCCTGCTTCTCAAAGGAGATTTTTCTTATTATGGCACTGAGCAAGAAACAATTGCGAACGGTTCAACTGCTGGAACGCCGCGTTGAACTTTGCCGTGAGTTCATGAATGACTGGCTGTTGTTTAACCAGATTCTGACCACCTATCCCAATCCGGGGGTCAACAAGGCCCAGCTGGAAAACCAGTTTCTCAAGATCAAGAGTAAACTGGCGCGTCAGCACCGGGTGTTGCAGCAGACGTTGATGGATGATTATAGTCTGGATGCCAACACCATGAATATTGTTTCGGGTGCGACCAATCTGGAGGCGATTTATTCCCAGTCCGAGGTGGCTCTCAAAAAACTGCAGACCGAGTGGCACCGGGCGTTTATTGCCATCAATGAAACCCTCGGTAGTATAGAAGACAAAAAACTGCGGGCGGAACAGGGCGAGAAGATCTTTGTGGCCACCGCCGATCTGGCGACCGGCGGCGGCGGGGGCGGGGGCGGCGGCATGGACCCGGCCACCTTGAAAACCATCCTGATTATCGGCGCGGTGATTGCCGTCATCGCGATTGTGTTTGTCCTGGATATCGGCGGCCTCGGGACCATGTACAAGAATGCGCTGGGAATGCAGTAGCCCGGGCTCGTTCGCGGATCCTCACTATTCAATCGACAGCGTACAACGCATACGGGATTATTTAGCGTGACCAGAAAAGACTTGGTGATGCGTTTTGCCGAACGCATGCAGATGGAACCGGACGCGGTCCGTGCATATGTGGATACCTTTCTGGATGTGGTACTGGATACCCTGGGCAGTGGGGAACGCATAGAGATCCGGGGCTTCGGTGTATTCCAAATTGAAGAACGGGACGGCCGCAAAACGCGTAACCCGCGTACCGGTGAGCCCGTGATGGTGGGCCCGAAACGTTCCGTCAGGTTTAAAATGGGCAAGGAATTGCGTGAACGCGTCCGCGATGCCGGAACGCAATCCGGAGAGTAAGTCCGGCGCATCGACGGTATGACGCCGGAATGCACGTCTTGATAATCCATAATCCCGCAGTGTCCCCCGTCAATCCGCCCGTCCCGCCTGGTGGTCGGTGGTACAAGGGGTGGATGCGAATATCCGGCAGGGATGTTTACAGGAGTTTTCCCAGTGTCCCAAGATGAAAAAAGAATGAGTTTTACGGAACACCTGGGCGAACTCCGCACCCGAATCATACGGTCATGCATCGCGCTGGGGGTTTCCGTCTTCGTTTGTTACGCTCTTTCCAATCAGATCTTTGAACTGCTGGCGTGGCCGCTTTCGCCGCTGAGCGCCCATGGCGTCTTAAAAATCGATACGGAAGCCGAGGGTGAGGCTGCCGAGGAAACACCTCCCGAGGCCGAGCCGCAAAAGGGCACGGAAAGCGTTGAATGGACCGTCCTTAATCCCCTTGAGTTTATCGTGGTTAAGTTTAAGATTGCGGGTTATGGGGGACTTCTGCTGGCCCTGCCCTTTCTCCTCTGGCAACTTTGCGCCTTCATTTTTCCGGGCCTCTATGACAATGAGCGCCGGGTTGTGCAGATATTGATTGCGGGGTGCAGCGTTTTGGCCATTGGCGGTGTGGGCGTGGCGTATTTCGGGGTGTT
>JAAYBJ010000157.1 GCA_012730105.1 Candidatus Hydrogenedentota bacterium | reverse complement strand
TTTCACCCTTGTCTTCTTCCGTTTTCAACACGGGCCGATCAAGGGTGTCATAAACAACGCAGTTTTCAAAGAAGATGCCGCCGTGTTTTTTCGTGATGCTGTCGCGCATGAGGGTGATCAGCAGGGGCGTGGCTTTTTTATGTTTCACGGCGACATTGCGCCATTTGCAGTTGACGAAGCGGACTTCGGCAGCCGTCGCGGATTTGTCATAGACAAAGGCTCCGCCGTTGCGCGTGTTTTCCACGGTGCAGTTACGGAACTCGATAAGCCCGGCGGGCCCGTCATCGCCCACGGCGCCGACGGCGATGCCCTGGTCGCGGCCGCTTCGCACATGGCAGTTTTCAAAGAGGATGGATACGGGTTCCGTGGCGGCGCGCATAGGCTTCAGGTACACCAGGATTCCCGAACCGTTATTGCCGGCCATGGTGCAGTTGCGCACAACCACGTTGACCAGTTTTTCGTTCTCTCGGTTCGGTTCGAGATCGATGCCCGCCTGGGGCGCAGTGCCCCGGGTGCCCGACAGGACACAGTTTTCGATCAACAGGTTGACCGCGCTGATAACGCTGATGCCCTGGCGGTGATGGTTCAAGCAGGCCACGTCACGAATGAGGACATCCTTGCAGAAGGGCTGCTTTTCTGTCGCGCCGATGTAGATGCCGTCGCCGCCGCTGCTCTCCAGGGTGAGCCCTTCAATGTGGAGGTTGGTGCATCCGGCGAAGTCGAGGGCCATGCGCCACTCCGCCTTTTCATAGCCGGATCCCTGGTAGTCCGCCTTGCGCATGCGCATGTGGGCGTTGTACCCTCGGAGCGTGATGTTCTCGCAATCGCTTGCGCTGAACAGGCTGTCGCCTTTGCCCTTGAACGCTTCCTTCTTGGCCAGGATTACCACGCCCGGCTCCAATTCCAGTTCAAGGTTGCCGCGCAAGGTGACGGGCCGGATAACCCAGGGCGTTCCCATGAAAGGCACTACAATCTTGGGAGCGCCGGAATCAATGGCGTGCTGCAGGCAGTCCGTGGCATCTTCGTTGTCAAAGCCCCACCACGCGGCGCTGGCTGTATCCCGTGCGCCAGCGCAGGCTCCCGCCGCAGCCTTGGAATCCGTTTGCGTGAGCCAAGGCATGGCTTCATCAATGGTTGCCGAAAGCGTGCAGGGGATACAGGTGATCAGCACCAGACACCATAGGGCTCTGTTCATCATTGTTGTTCCTTCTTATGGGCAACCACTGTCGTCAATCTTAGTCGACAGGTTCCAGAATGTGCGCGGAGTGGCCGGGAATGTGCAGGGTGATCTTGCCGTCCGTCACTTCAACCACTTCACCCGAGTCGCGCTCGCGGTAGCTTGTTCCGTTCAGGGATTCCAGGCCACTCAAGGTGCCGGCGAGCGAATCCGACCATTCATTGACCACAAAGAGCCACGGTTTGTTTCCATGGTCCTTTGCCAATACGATAATGTCCCGGTCCACGGAGCCCAGGGTGGGTTCATAGGCGGTTGTGATATTCAGGTCGGCGTCCGGGGCGGCCAGCACCGACTGGAGGTCGCGCAATTCGGACACCAGTGCAAGCAGCTCGCCGTAGAAGGGGGAGTCCTTTTCCACGGCATGGGATCCCCAGTACAGGATGCCGCGCGCGCCGCGCACAATCGCGTCGTAGGCCATGAACCGGGTTTCTGGCAAGGTAGGCCGGCGCATTTCTTTTCTTTCAGCCTCGGGTCGGTCAGGTTGGATGTCGCCCCAGCCGAATCCCTGCAGCACCATCCATACGGGTTTGCCCGGTGCGGCCTGGCCCATACGCTGTGTGTAGTCGCCCACACAAGAAAGATGCCGGTTCGACAGGTCGGAGTGGCCTACCTTGCCGTTTGCGGGCACGGGGTAAATGTCACAACCCACGATGTCGGCCGCCTTATTGAAAGCGGCGAGCTGTGCCAGCTGGTTGCGCGGGGCGTGGTTCATCCATACGGGGCGCCCGGAAAGCGCTTTCAAGAGTCCGTAGCCTTCCAGCATGCCGGCACACATTTTGTCGGCCCGTGCCGCAGCATCGGCAAGGCCGTACCCGGGCCGGGGCGGCTCCAGTTGCATCCGGCGCCACAGGTCATCGGAGAGGGCTTCTGCTTCGGCGTATCTGCCCTTATGGTACAGCGCGTCCACCTCCGCACGCTGTGCGCGCAGGGTTGTACGAAGCGCCTCGTCGACAAGGGTATTGATGTGCTTGTGCTGTTCCGCGGGTTCGGTGCCGCGCCGCCAGGTTTGCGCGCCGTACCAGCAGTTCCAGAGTGCTTCGTCCGGAACCTCCCAAACCAGCAGCGCGGGATGGGCGTTGAGTGTTTCGGCCATGGACTGCAGGGCCGCGCGACGTGTTTCCGTGTCTTCTGACAAATCAATGTCGCCGCCGGTGTTGACCCACGCGTACACATTGTGTCCCTGAAGCCGGTCAAGGGACGCGATGTCGGCACCGGCACGTATCAGGTTGAACCCGGCCTCCGCCGCGCGCGCCAGTTCCGCATCTTCCGCCGGGTTCTCATATAAACCCACCACAAAGAGGCGGGCACCGTTGACGTTCAGCATGCCGTCCGCCTCCACAGTGACCTCCGCGCCGTATGCGGCGACACAAGCGGTAATAAGGACGACAAAAATAACTGCAACGTGTTTGTTCATAAAGCATGTTCCTTTCAAAAGAGTACGGTAGAGGGAAATTGCATCCTTGGAAAATAACCGTATCACGGCGCATTCAGGATTATCAATATTCTGTCGTAAACATGCTTCCGGATGCTGTCTCTATGATAAGATAACAGTGATTTGGCAAGCGACTGGCGATTTACGGGATAACAATACCAGTGGAATCCAGAGACAACAATATCCCCCTTGATCCCCCCCAAAAAGGGAGACTTGACTATAATGACAAAAACGTTCTTCTGGCTTGTGATTTTGCTGACAGGCCTATCAGCCAATCTTTTTGGCGGCGAGCCGCCGCGCAACCTTGCGCCGGAAGCGGTGATTACCGCCAGCGGCTGTCTCAACGAGTCTTATGGGCCGCAATTTACCGCAGACGGGCTCATCCCCGAACCTGACTGCAAGGCGGACATAAATGCTGCGTGGTGTGTGCCGCAAGCCCAGGCGCGGGACGCTGAATTGCAGTACCAGTGGCCGGAACCTGTCACCATCAGTGAGATTGTATATTACGGCCGTACCGCATGGTTATGGAATGAAAACTTTCTTGCCATTCAGGCCTATGCCGACACGGATACACGCCCCATCGTTGCAACAGGGCTGCAGCCCGGTCACGGTCCCCAACGGATTACGCTGAAGCGTCCGGTATCTGTAAAAACGCTCACGCTGCGGTTTCCAAAAGCCGACGGTGGCCCCAATCCCGGCGCTTCGGAAATCCGCATTTACGCTTCATCGCCTCCACAGGAAGTTCTTGGGAAATTCATCGCCCAGGCAAACATGCCTGCGTCCCTGAAAGAATCCGATGAGTTAAAGAAAAAAGTGACCAGCGGGGCGTTTGGTTTCAATGAACTGGTTGTCATCGAAAGGGAAGAACTGAATCCATCCCACGTGTATACCTATCACAACGAAGATTTTCATCCCGGTGGTGGACTGTACAAATTCCGTCCCGGCGAGAAACCGCAACTCCTGATGGATTCCCCCGAGGGCCAGATGCTGGATGTGGAACTTTCCTATGACGGCGGCGAGATGGTGTTCAGCTGGCGCAGAAATGCCGATGCGAACTACCAGGTATACCGCATGAACATCGACGGCAGCGGCCTGGTCCAGCTTACGGACGGCGACGACTACAACTTTAATGCCTGCTGGCTGCCTGATGGGGGCATTGCATTCCTGTCCACCCGTAAAAGTTCCTATGCCTACTGCTGGAATTCGCCCGTGGGTGTTTTGTACCGCATGGAACGGGACGGCTCGCGGGTGCAGCGTCTCTCATCGAATTATCTCAATGACTTCACACCGGCGGTGCTTGAAGACGGAAGGCTCATCTACAGCCGCTGGGAGTATGTGGATCGTCCCGCCATCCCCATCCAGAGCCTGTGGACGATTCATCCGGATGGCACCGGGTTGCGCGTGTTCTTCGGCAACCGTGTATTAAGTCCGGCCACGTTTATGGAGGCACGCTCCATACCGGGCACGGAACAGGTGTTGTGCCTGCTTACCGCGCACAACGGCCCATGCCGGGGCGCTATCGGCATTCTGGACCGGCGCAAAGGCGTCAACGCCCAGGACGCCATAACCAATATTACACCGGAGGTATTCATTGGCAAGGTGGATGAGGGCGACGGCAATCGTATCCCCGGATCTTATGAAAATCCCTTCCCCCTGAATGGTAGCCATTACGTGGTGTCTGTTGGCGGCACGATCGTTGTTCGCGACTATGCCGTCACGGAACAGGCCACACTGCTTGAACCTGAAAACGGATTGGGTTTCTACAATCCAAAGCCGGTGCGCGCCACGCCTATTCCTCCCGTGCTTCCCTCCGGGATTTATGACGTGGAAGATGCTGCTGAACCGAAGGACTATGCCACGATTTATCTGCAGGATGTGTACGCGGGCTTGGAACCGCAGGTAAAGCGCGGCGAGGTGACCGCCATTCGGGTGGTTGAAGAAGTGGCGAAACCCGTCCAGATCAGTCCCGAACTGCGCGCCTTCGGCTTTCAGTTTCCCGTGGTATCCGCGGGCGCCACCTATGCGCCCAAACGCGTCTGGGGCGAAGCAACGGTCGGTCCGGATGGTTCCGCCTGTTTTCAGGTGCCGGCCGAAAAACCGTTGTACTTCATGGCGCTGGACAAACATGGCAGGGCATTGCAACGGATGCGCAGTTTTACCCACTTCATGCCGGGTGAATCGCAAAGCTGCATAGGTTGCCACGAGGACCGTATCGCCACAGCCGAACTTAATGTCCTACCGAAGGCATTCCGGCAACAGCCTCAAGCCCTCGAAACGCCGGAATGGGGACGCGCCGGGTTCAGTTACGCCCATGTTGTGCAGCCGGTGCTGGACCGGCACTGTGTCACATGTCACAACGAAACGCTTACGGAAGGGGGCCTGGATTTGTCGGGCGATCTGACGGATTTTTTCAATGTCTCCTATGAAACACTGGCGCGCATGAACACTCCCGCCGAAGACTGCATGCTTGGCGGCGCGGCACAAGACGCCTTCCGGAACCCCTACACCAAATGGATTTCCACGTACAACGGCTCGGAGAGTAACATTCTGGAAATCACACCACTGCAGTGGGGTTCGCCCGCCAGTCGTCTCGCGGACATTGTACTTGAAGATCATCCTGATGATACCGGCATGAAGCGGACCGCTCTTTCGGATGAAGAGAAGCGGCGCATCTTCGCTTGGATCGATCTGAATGTGCCTTACTACGGCAGCAGCGATTCAAACCACCGTGACAGGCGCGGTTGCCGCCGCATGTGGCCCGACGATTTTGACGCGGTCTTCAACGGCGTGGTGGAAAGACGGTGTGCTTCCTGTCACCAGTCTGGCGGTACAGCGGCAAATACGCCTGTCCGGAAATGGTATCTGCGCATTAATGAACCGGAGAAAAACACGTTCCTACGCGCCCCACTCGCGAAGGCAGAAGGCGGCATGGAGACCTGCGGCGCTGAGATATTCCAATCCAGGGACGACCCGGACTATAAAGCGCTCGTGAGCACCTTCG
>JAAYBJ010000156.1 GCA_012730105.1 Candidatus Hydrogenedentota bacterium | reverse complement strand
TTCGCCGCTTACCGACAGGCAACCCGTGAGGTGGAGCGGCGCTATGGACCGAACGCGGCGCGGCTGCTCATTGACGCAGAACGGTCGGCACTCACCCATTGAGAGTAAACTTCGAACGCCCAGGATGCCCCACATTGAACGATCGGCAGGCGGGCCATATCAACATGTGGCTGATGTTTTTTAGTCCGCATACCCGGGTGGGGTATAGGTTTTGAAAAGGTATACTGTATACTTTTTGAGCCGTTTTTACTTGAAATCAGCCGTTAGCGTATGTTAAGATTCCCTTGAAAAATAGGCAGTTAAGGTGTGCCGGGAAGGGCCTGGTGTCGTTGCCAAGGTCGAAGTCGCGGGTTCAAATCCCGTTTCCCGCTCCATTTTTTTTTCTTACCCGGGAGGGCCGTTAGCTCAGCTGGTAGAGCAGGTGACTCTTAATCACAAGGTCACAGGTTCGAATCCTGTACGGCCCACCATTATGTTATACTAAACGCGTGTCAGGCGGGGCGGGCGCGGTTTCCGCCCGCTCCCCTTTTTTGTTGATTTACACAGGCGCGCGTAGCGCGCGCCGGAACGTGATCCCTACAATTGCATCGGGCGAGTGGCGGAATTGGCAGACGCGCTGGACTTAGGATCCAGTACCGCAAGGTGTGCGGGTTCAACTCCCGCCTCGCCCACCAGCCCCAACCTGATTGGAAGTGAGGCCGCTCATGACTGAGAATGAAAAAGATGTGCTCGAAGAAGCCCCGGTAAACACGGAAGAGAATGCCGACGAGGCGGTTGATGAAAACGCCGATGACGGTTTCGAATGGAAGGAAGCCCCGGTTTTCGAGGTCGAACACAAGGAAGACTGCCTGTGCGAGGTGAAGGTCACCATTCCTGTGGCCAATATCAAGGCCGCGCTGGATGATGTCTATGAAGAGGTGAACGACGGCGTGCAGGTGCCGGGTTTCCGCCGCGGCAAGGCCCCACGCAAACTGCTCGAGAAGCGCCTGGGCAAGTACGCGCGCAGCACCGTGGCCGAACGCCTCGCCGATGCCGCCTCCCGCAAACTGGTGCGGGAACAGCATGTCAAGCCGATTTCCAAGGTGGATGTGGAAGGCCTGGAAGACACGGAAAACCTGGCGGAAGACACGGATCTTGTCTATACGCTCCGCTTTGAAACCCCCGGCAAATGCGAGCTGGCGGATTATATGCAGTTTGAACTGGAAAAACCCGAATTTGAAGTGGCGCAGGAGGACGTGGACGCCCCCATCGAAAACATGCGCCTTCGTTTCGGCCGCTATGAGCCCCTGACCGAGGGAACCGCTCAGGACGGCGACCAGGTCATCATCGATTTCTCCGGAACCATTGACGGCGAACCCTTCGAGGGCAACAGCGCCGAAAATTACCCTTATATACTGGGAACGAAACGTTTTCATGAAAACATGGAAACCGTGATGCTGGGTGCCTCCACGGGCGCCGAGCTGGAAGCGGAAGTACCTTTCCCGGAAGATTACCGCGAAAAAAGCATTGCCGGCAAGACCGCCCTGTTCAAAATCAAGGTCAATGAAATCAAGCGCCGCGTGCTGCCTGAATTGGATGATGAGTTCGCCAAGAAAATCGGTCATGACACTGTGGCCGAGCTGCAGGACAGCGTCCGCAAACGCATCGGCGAAAATACGGACAGCCAGGTTTCCGAGA
>JAAYBJ010000155.1 GCA_012730105.1 Candidatus Hydrogenedentota bacterium | reverse complement strand
TGACGTAGAATTTGAATCGCAGGTCGTTTAGCATAGTATTAACACCTTCTTATTTAACTATCAAATATACTATACCACAACCGAGAAGAAAAATCAAGTCAAAAATTGAGGTTCTGCAAGAGGCTCTCAAGTTAACAATCCTATCTTAACATAAATAGTTATTTATATCTCTAATTTAACGGGTCCCTGCTACATATAAAAGCATGACATCTTAATTAAAAAGTATGATTTTTTGTTTTAATTTTATTTCTACAACTTCTACCTGTATCTATAAGATTACATAATATTTATTATATGCAAATAATTACTGGGATATTTTCCCTAGCATTTATATGACCGATAACTGTCTACCCTTAGTCCTGGACATCGCCCAGAAGAAGTGGCACCATCGGCGCAGATATAATAAAATATTTTCAACATCCTATCATTTTTATGTGCTCTTTGCGCCCTTTGTGGTTTAATTGCAGGCAGTTAATCAACATAAGCCTAAACTCATAGTTTTCTTGTCAACGGAATCGCCCTAAGGACTTAACCAAGTTTTAGCGCCTTCTGGCAAAAATGATGGACGAATAATATTCCCCCACATAGTTCATAGGCTTGTGACGCGTTCGCTGGGAAAAGTTATAGGACTTGGCAACCTGTGTATCGAAACCGCATTTTTCAAGGATATCCAGTATCCGTATCAACCGATCATTGGTCAGTCCCAGGCCGTGATGATATTCACAGAACAGATATTGGACACGGTTCAGGTAAGGCGCCGCTTCCTCCAACACCTTGTCTTCAACCCCTTCGATGTCAATTTTAAGATAGTCCACCTCCTCCTGAAGATAAGAACTTAGTTTGACACATTGGACATCATAGGTTTCCATCGCCTCGGCATGTTCAGCCAACTGGGCGCGCCGCTCCGTAAGGGAGCCGGCCATACTGTGACCGCGCTGCACATGAAATACTTGCCGTCCTTCGCGTGCAGCCAGGGCATAGGGAAGAATCTCCACATCAGCAAACCCGTTTCTGTCCATGTTTTCCAGGGCGACGGCCCGGTTTGCGGGGTCTGGTTCAAAAGCGATGATACGGGCATCAGGAAAGATGGTTTTAAAATAATAGAGGCTGATGCCCTGGTGTGCCCCACAGTCTATAATGCGAGGTGCGGTACCATCGATAGGCGCAAAGTAGTCCTGGTTCACGAGAATTTCCTGCAAGAGTGTATAAAGCGCATCGCGATCGGTAAACTTCAGGCGGCCGTTAAAAACGTGCAGATGTCCATCCCGGTATAAAACATCCAGAAGAGTATCATTCACGCTTGCACGACCGGTGATACGCGCCCGACAGGCTCTGAGACGCTCCTGAAGTGTGCTGTCATTTCTATCAGCCCAGGGCTCAAGTTGCTCCCAGCCTCGTTCAAAATCACACCAGGCTCGGGCCAGAGGCAACACGGCAACCGCATGCATCAACCCACGGACAAAAAGTGCGTGGGAAAGTAATTTTGACTCATCAGGCTTTGTCATAAGTCGAAGCAAGGGAGACTTTTCCGCCGTGAGTAGATGACGAAGCGGCTTGTTATTGTTGCTTTCGAGCAGATTTACAAGTCGTTCGAATTCATTATCAAACAGATATACCCGTAAAGCCTTTTGATTCTCCAGCCCCAAAACCGCTTCCAGAACAGGAGAACGGACCCCAAGGACTTTGCCGGCCAGGCGGTAATTTTCCTCGGCAAGCACGGATTGAAGACGCACTGCCCCGTCGGCGCCCATTAATTGGTACAGGAGGGAGTCTCCCGGAGGAAAGGCTTCACATACGGCACGGAATATTGTTTTCGGAGCGGTCTCATCACATAAAACCAACCTGAGCCGCTCCGCGTTATCGCTCAGTACCAAGGCATGCAATTCTTTAGACCCCGGCGGTAAAAGCATCTTCAGGCGAGCGGTGCCCTGTAGCAACATCAGTTCCTTCAGTTCCGGCGCGCCAGGTGGAAGTAGCGCATTCAGACGTGCCGCACGCTGGCTCAGCATCAGTTCCTTCAGTTCCTGCGCGCCGGGAGGAAGTAGTGCGTTCAAACGCGCCGCATGTTGACTCAGCATCAGTTCCTTGAGTTCCTGCGCGCCGGGGGGTAGCAATATCTTCAGGGGGGCTCCATCATCGCTGAAAACAATGTTCCGTAAAACGACGGGGTCTTTCCTGAGAAAATTTTTTAACGCCTCAAAGGCATGCAAATCTAAACGGGCTAAATATTCTAGAAAAAAAGCATGATCCTTCGCCCCCAGAAGTCTGCGCAACAGGGCCATCTCTTCCTTGCACAGGGCGGAACACACCTCCGCCGTATCCGGATCGAGAAGTCGGCTCACCGCTTGTGTGTCTGCTACGATACTCCGTATCAACGCGCGCCGGGCCTTGCCTGCGAGACTGTTGTCTTCCCTGGTGGAAGCAAAAAGCCATTTCATCGGGTAAAGATAGGCTCGGACTAAAAGGCGGCCTGCCCGGTGTGCCCATCTGCGCCAGAAGTTTTCGGGACGTTTTGTCATTCCCCATCCTCCGTCAGTGGCACGTTCTCTCCGGCCGTGCTGTCAAAAATAGTAATCCCGGCAGACAGATAACGATACTTGAAATCCCGAATCCCCCACGTAAATGCGTCCTTCCCCACAACCGCGAACTCGGCGGCAACATTACGGTACAGGTAACTCTTACCCTCATGAACGGCAATAACTAACACATAGGTTCCCGGGTTAAAATCGAAATCCGGTATCTCAAGCCTGCAATCCACGCGTCCCTCGTGAATGGCACGGATCAGGTCGCCGTTCAGGGTGGAAACGGTGGTGAGGTGCAACCCGTCCTTTCGAAAGAATTTCAGCGTTACATTCAAATCAGCCACAGGTCTGCACAATTCGAATGAATAGACCACCGTCAGCGGGTTATGTACCCCGATGCTATTGACCGATTCACCATCGCATTCAAGATGGACTTGCAGATTCCGGATATCGTTCAGATCCGTATGAATCGGGCCATATAAGTTCTCATCTTGCTTCTTTTTCTCGTCATTTACCTTCTTTCTGGCAACCGCTTTCTTTTCGTGCTTTCGGCTTTGTGCCTGCAAGGCCTCCTTGCGTTTTTCATTTTCCTGCGTTGCTTTACGGGTTTCCAAACTATCCAGAAAAGCCAGGTAAGCCTTTACAGCGTCAGGTGCCTCTCCCATTACCATGGGTTTCCCTTGATGGAGCCAGACCGCGCGTTCGCACAGTTGTATGACGTTGTTATGCGCGTGGGACACGAGCACAATGGTCACGCCATTTTTTTTCAATTGCTGCATACGTGCAAAACACCGGTTTTGGAAAGCGTAGTCGCCAACAGCCAAGATTTCATCAATAAGGAGGATATCCGGTTTCAGATGTACCGCCACGGCGAAACCCAGCCGGGCCTTCATGCCGCTGCTGTAAGTTTCAACGGGACTGTTGATGAACTCGTCCAGTTCGGCGAAATCAATTATCTCATCTGCGATGG